>CAJFJM010000027.1 GCA_904384245.1 uncultured Clostridia bacterium | reverse complement strand
TTTTTTTTGTCTTTTTGTTTTATTTGCTAATAAATGTCTTCTGTTTGATTTTGTTCTTTTTACTTTTCCTGTTGCTGTTAATCCATATCTTTTTTTAGCTGCTTTGTTTGTTTTTAGTTTTCCCATGAGTTTCTTCCTCCTTTTTGTATTTTTACATTTATCTAAAACATAATTTCTTATGCTTTTTTAGCTAAGATTATAAACATATTTCTGCCTTCTAGTTTTGGCTTTTTTTCAACTGTTGAAACATCTTCTAATTCTTCAATGAATTTATTTAAGACTGTTTCTCCTGCTTTTGTGTTGTTTACTTCTCTTCCTCTAAATCTTACTGTTATTTTTACTTTGTTTCCATCTTGTAAAAATTTTCTTGCATTTTTAGATTTAAATCCGAAGTCATGTTCTTCTATATTTGGAGTAACTCTTAATTCTTTTACTTCTAATACTTTTTGTTTTTTCTTTGCTTCTTTTTCTTTTTTAGCTTGCTCAAATTTGTATTTTCCATAGTTCATTATTTTACAAACTGGTGGATTTCCATTTGGTGCTACTAAAACTAAGTCTAGATTTTCTTTTTCTGCAGTTTCTAATGCTTCTTTTGTAGAAACTACTCCTAATTTTTCTCCGTTTACTCCTATTAGTTGAACTTCTTTTTCTCTAATTTGTCCATTGATTGGCAATTCTTGTTTTATGTTAAAACACCTCCATACATAAAAAAATTGACTTTTGTTACAAGTCAATTCATCTAAATCAATGATATAAGTATTTTTATACTTTATATAGATTTTTCTAACCTTTTCCTACTTGGTAAGGTGAGAAGATGATTCTTCTTCTTGTAACGGTTAATACTATATCATTTTTTTCTATTTTTGTCAAGCTTTATGCTATAAATTTATTTTTTTGTCTATTATATATTGTGGTCTTTGTTTTGTTTCGTCATATATTCTTCCTATATATTCTGACATTATCCACATTGATAGTAGTTGTACTCCTGCAAAAAATGTTATTGCTACCATTAGTGATGTCCATCCTGATGATAAGTTGTTTAGTTTGAATATGTATGATAATAGTGCATATATTAGTATACATATTGATATTATAATTGATATTATTCCTAGTCCTCCTACTATTTTTAGTGGTTTGTTTGAAAAACTTATTATTCCATCTGATGCTAGTTTTAGCATTTTTTTAAGTGAATATTTTGTTTTTCCGGCAAATCTTTCTTTTCTTTCATATTCAAATGGTGTTTGCTTATATCCTACCCAACTAAATAGTCCTCTTAAAAATTTATTGTGTTCTGGTAATAAATTTATTGTATCTACAACTTTTCTGTCTACTAATCTAAAATCTCCTGTGTCTTTTGGAATTTCTACATCAGATAATGCATTTAGAGTATTGTAAAACATTTTTGCAGTTAGAAGTTTAAATGCTGTTTCTCCTTCTCTTGTTTTTCTTTTTCCATATATTATTTCATTACCATCTTCCCATAGTTTTAACATTTTTGGTATTAGCTCTGGTGGATCTTGCATATCTGCATCTATTATTACTATTGCATCTCCTGTTACATGTTTTAGCCCTGCTGTTACTGCTGCTTGATGTCCAAAATTTCTTGTGAATGATATTACTTTTAATTTTTCATCATTTTGGGCTAGTTTTTCTAAAATTTCCAATGTTTTGTCTTTGCTTCCGTCATTTATTACTATAATTTCATATTCATAGTCTTTTATATTTTTTAATACATTTGTTAGTCTGTTGTAGCATTCTTCTGCTACTTTTTCTTCATAATACATTGGTACAATTACTGATATTTTTTTCATTTCTTATCTCATTCCTTCTTTCCTTAAGGCATAAATCTAAATGAATAATCTGTCATAGTAAGATTAACTTATTTGTTTATGTAGCTTTAATATCTTTCTCATAATCTTAAACTATTTGTCCTACTAAGTCTTTATATGCTTGTTCTGTTGTGTCTTTTACAATCCAAATATGTCCCTTTTCTTGGTATTCTTTTAAGGATATTTCTATATTTTGATTTTTAGCTTTTTCTATAAAAACTTTAACATCTGGATTTAGTATATCATATGTTCCTGTATATATTGTTACATTTTTTAATTTTTCTACTGGTCCGTCAATTGGATTTACTAAAAAACTTGCTTGTCCATCTTTTCCTGCATATGCTATTCCTGCTATTTTTAATGCTTCTTTATTTAAATCTTTATCTAGTTTTTGTACATTGTCTATTTCTGGATTTGTTAATCTTGTATCTAGCCATGGTGAAATTAAAATTAGCTCACTTGGTAAGTTTTCTCCTTCTTCTCCTAATTTTTCTTCTAATGCTAAAGCCATTCCTCCTCCTGCTGAATCTCCCATCATTATTATATTATCTGCTCCTAGTTTTTCTTCTAGTTCTTTATATAGTGGCTCTATCATTGTAAATACATCTTTATATGTGTATTTTGGTGTTAATGGATAGTCTGGTAGGATTATTGTGTATCCTGTATCTTTACATAGTTGTTCTAAGAAATTCCAATGTTCTTGTGATGTTTCTGCTACATATGAACCTCCATGGAAATATAATATATACTTTGTTTTTTCATTTACTATCTTTGGGGTTAATACAAAAACATCTCTTCCTATAAATTGTTTTGAACTTATTGTGCATTCTTGTGATATGGCTTCTGGTTGTTTTGACCTTATATCTACTATAAGATAATATGCTATTATTAGTAGTGCTGTAAATATTGTTATTAGTATAATTCCTATTATTGTTAAAATTATTTTCCTTGTCATATCTCTTCCTTTTATTAAATTGTTTTTGAATTTTTTGAATTTTTTGAACTGTTATTTTTATTAAACTTTTGTATATGCTTTTAAATAGTTAGATTTTTATAGATTTTATTACTCGAAATTTTTCTTCTTTTAATTTTTTATAAATTTAAAAATTTATTTCAAGATTTATATCTAACTATTTATTTAAAAGTAATATGAACTTTAAAAAATGTCCTAATAGTTCATTTTTAAAGTTCAAATCTAAAATTTTCTAAAAAATCTTTAATTCTCTCCTAGATTTTATGCCCTTGGGTGTGCTTTTTTATAAGCATTTTTTATTTCTTCATCTTGGAATTGCATATAAACTTGTGTAGATGATATGTCTGAATGTCCAAGCATTACTTGTATTGCTTTTAAATCTGCTCCATTTTGCAAAAGATGTGTTGCAAAAGAATGTCTTAATACATGTGGTGTAATATCTTTTGAAATGTGTGCTTGTTCTTTATAATATTTTATTATTTTCCAGAATCCTTGTCTTGTTAATCTTTTACCATTTATATTAACAAATAAAGCTGTTTCATTCTCGTCTCTAATTAGTATATCTCTTGCTTCATCTATATATTCTTTTACTGCATTTAATGCAATTTTTCCTAGTGGAATATTTCTTTGCTTTCCACCATTACGGCATGTAACAAATCCTTCTTCTAAATTTACATCATCAACATCTAGAGATATTATTTCTGTTACTCTCATTCCTGTTGCATATGCAAATTCTAGCATAGCTTTATCTCTTTTTCCTTTTAAGTCAACATCTTTAGGTTGTTCTAATAATAATTCAACTTCTTTTGCTGTTAATACATTTGGTACTCTTTTTTCTATCTTTGGTGATTGAACATGTTCTGTTGGGTCAATTTTCATTTTTCCTTTTCTAATTGCAAATTGATAGAATGAACGAATAGAAGCTATGCATCTTGAAATTGTTGATGGTTTTTTACCTTCTTCTTCTAATTCTTTGATATATTCTTTGATTATATTTTCATCTATTCTATTATAATGGATTTCTTTGTACTCTAGATATTGTTTAAATTGTTTTAAGTCTCTTTTGTATGATTGCAATGTGTTGTTTGATAATTTTTTCTCATTTTCTAGAAAATCAAAAAAAAGTTCTAATTGTTTTTCCATTTTACCCCTACCTCGATTTCAATTTTTATTTACATAAACTATATATGTTATATCAAACTATTTTTAAAAAGTAAATACATTTTTATAAATTTTATCATTTTTTATGAAAGTAAAAATTAGTGAACGATAGGGACACTCATTTTTGTTCTCATTTTACACTTTACTTTTTTTATTTTTCTTGATATATGGGAACTTTTCCGCCTTTTTTGTGAACGAAATGGAGTGTCCCTATCATTTCTTTTTTCTTTATTTTTCCGATTTCAAATATTTTTTCTAAATTTCTCGGACAAAATGGAGTGTCCCTATTGTCCGAGAATCCATTTTAGTAGATTATTTGATGCAAAAACTTCTATTACTCCTGCTAAGCATAAAATTATTATCATTATTAGTGAAAATATTGTGTGTCTTACTATTTCCATTTTTATTGTTTCTTTTTTTCTGTCTTTTACTATTGCCTTATATAGCTTGAATCCACTTACTGCTATTGCTATTGTTGCTGGTATTATTAGTATATTTTGTAAGAATATTGAACTAAAAATAAATGTCATTCCTTGTTGCATTCCTAATATTTTTATAAAAATTGAAATTGTGTATCCTAAACAGAATCCTTTGTATATTATTATTCCAAAGACTATTGGTATTCCTATTACTGTTGTTCCAAAAAACCAGATTATTAGTGCTAATAATACATATGAAAATATACTGTTCTTTAATAGTTCTATGGAATTTATATTTTGGCTATTTTTTAATGTTTCTATAAATGTATTTATATATTCTTTTATACTTTCTTGTTCTGTTTCATTTATATTGTTTGTGAAAAATACTCCTAAAAAAATTCCTATAATAAATAATAGTGTTATTATAAAATATTCTTTTTTGTTATTTGAAATATGTGTTAATATTACTTCTTTTATTTTTAGTCGTTTGTCTCTTTTCATAAAAAAACTCCTTATCTTTTTTTGTTTCTTACAACATTTTTATTCGATAAGGATTTTTTTAGAACTTTTTATTAAATTTTTACTTTGGTTTATCTTATTCTATTTTACCATAATTTCCGCCTCCACCTGAGTGGACTGTGCAGTTTCCTGTTCTTGCGTTTTCTATTGCAGTTGCTACTTTTTCTCCGACTAATGCTTCTATATCATCTTTTGATAATTTATGTAATATGTTCATTTCTGTTTCAAAATTGTTTAGTAATTTTTCTATTGTTTTTCCTCCTACTCCTGGAATAAATCCTAGTGGGACTTGATATATGTATGGTGGTCTGTTTTCTGGACTTTTTGTTTTTGGTTTGTCTTTTATTAGTTCAATTCTGTCAAATACTCCAAATGTTACATTTGTGCTTCCACATAATGGGCATTTGCTTACTGGCTCTTTTGTTTCTATTGTATTATTACAGTCATCACAATATGTTCTATGATATTTTCCAAGCTTTGGATCTAGACCATAATTTGCTATTATTTTTCTTCCATCTTCATTTTTTAGTGCTTTTACTACTTCTTTAAATGATATATCTTCTACTAACATTTTGTTGTATTCTCTTGCTATTTTTGGTAATGAATGTGCATCTGAATTTGTTACAAATGTTTTGTTTTCTAGTTCTGATATTGTGTCTGCTAAAAATGTGTCTGAACTTAATCCTAGTTCTACTGCAAATATTTTATCATATTTTTCTTTGAATATATTTTGTATTCTATCTGTACAGTTTCCATAGTAACTTTTAAATGGTGTAAATATATGTGCTGGTATTAGTATTCCATTATATTTTTCTACTATATCTATTAGGTCATATCCCGATAAGTCTGACCTTTGAGTACTTAATGTTATATTTTTTATGTGATTACTCATTTCTTGTGAAAATGCTTTTATATCTTTAAGGTATGGGAAAAAACAAAGATTGTGTGCACTTCCTTTTTTGCCATTTCTTCCTTCTTCTGATGTTTCTACTTCACTTCCTAGTAGTATACATACTTTATCTTTATATATTATTCCTCCATCTTTTAATTCATATGCATCTCCTGTTTTTAAGAAGTTTTCTATGTCTTGTATTACATATGGTGATGCACAGTCTATAATTCCTACTACCTGTATCCCTTTTCTTTCTGCACATTCTTTTGCTATATTTGCAAAATTTAGTGTTTTTGCTGCTGTTATTTTTATTGGTTTTCCATTTTCTGCTCTTCCTATATGTACATGCATATCTGCAAATATTTCATACATTTTTTATTCCTTCTTTCTTTATTCTTCTAGATGTCCCATTACTTTTCTTGTTGTTTCTTCACTAAATAGAGGTCTATTTGGATTTTCTTTTGCTAGAACTTTGTCATTTTTTGCATATTGTACTCCTCCTTTTTGTTCTAGCAATTCATCTATTTGTGGTTCAAATTCATATACTAATGCTGTTATAAATCTTTTGTCATCTTCTGCTTCTCTATATAAATTTACTAGTGCTTTTAATGGTGGCATTTCTACTTTGTCTTTATATTGAATTTCTTGTAATTCGTGTATAAATTCTATAAAAGAATGTAAATATCTATTATATTTGTCTTTTAAATTTCTATGTTCTAATAGTACTAATGCTTCTTCTGGGTCCATTCCCATTCTTTCTGGTCTGTCTAAAAGCATACCTCCAAATTGGTCTACTAATTCTAATATGTCACTTTCTTTTTCTCTTGGATTACTGTTACTGTATCTATTAACTTCTTCACATATTTTGCAAAATCTTTTATCAAATCCTATTGAAAATAGATATTCTGCTCCATTTTTAGCATATGAATGTAATTGGTCTAAATTTTGTGCTAAATCTACTTTTTTGCAATTACATAATAAACATGCTGTTAATATTAAATTTTTGTCTAATTCTAGTGGAACATAGTTTAAAAAGATTCTTGCTATTTCTGTTTTAAATACTACAGATTTATCAAAAAATATATCTCTTTTTTTAGCTAAATAATATGTAATTTCTAGCTTTGCTGAAATTTCTTTTTCTCCTAAAATATATTCTGCAAATGTTTCCATTTTTATTCCTCCTATGTGTTAACTCTTATGTATTAAATTTTTGTGTTGTTTTTTTAAAAACTTAAATTTTAGAATAATTATGCTTAATACTCTTTTGTTATTTTTTAATATTTTCTTAATTTTATACATTTTTATTATACTTTATAATTAGTATTATTTCAACGTTTTTATCAATTGTCATATAAATGTAATAAATTTAATTTTCATATTATTAAGTTATAACTTTTGTATTGCTTCTCTTGCTAATTCGTCACATCTATTATTAAATTCATTATCACTATGTCCTTTTACTTTTATAAATTCTACTTTGTGAATTTTTGTTAGTTTATATAGTTCTTCCCATATTTCTTTGTTTTTTACTGGTTCTTTGCTTGCTGTTTTCCAATTGTTTTTTTGCCAATTATATATCCATCCTTGTTTAAAACCATTTACTAAATATGCACTATCACTATATAGTTCTACTTCACAAGGAAATTTTAGTAGTTTTAATCCTTCTACTGCTGCTGTTAATTCCATTATATTGTTTGTTGTGTCTTTTTTTCCTCCTGATATTTCTTTTTTATTTCCTTTGTACATAAGGATTGCTCCCCATCCGCCTGGTCCTGGATTTCCAGAACATGCTCCATCTGTATATATTATTACTTTTTCCATTTTTTATATTCCTTTCCTTTTGGATAAAAATAAAAGATTCATGTTGGTGTAAAATATTTATATTTATTTTTTTAATTTTTTATAGTTTTATTTTTTCCTAAAATCTTTTAATTGTTTTTTTTATTAGTTTATGGTATTATATCAATAAGTTATAGATTATTGCAATATTTTATTTAATATTTACTTTTTATACTTTGTTTTATTTTTGCATAAGTATTTATATACTAGAAATGTTAAAAATCAATATTAAAAAAGGAATGATTTTGATGGATAAAGTTTTAGGAATTATTGCTGAATATAACCCTTTTCATAATGGGCATTTATATCAATTAAATAAAGCAAAAAAAGAAACTAATTGTAAATATTCTATTGCTATTATTAGTGGTAATTTTACTCAACGTGGATTACCATCTATTTTAAACAAATGGGATAAAACTAGACTTGCTTTATTAGGTGGTGTTGATTTAGTAATAGAGCTTCCTTTGCTTTATTCTATTTCTAGTGCTGAAAATTTTGCTGATGGTGCTATTAAAATTTTAAATTCTTTAAATATTATTGATTATTTATCTTTTGGAGTAGAAAGTTCAAATTTTGAAGTGTTAAATTTAATTGCTGATGTTTTATTAGATGAACCATGTGATTTTAAATCTCTTCTTAATATTGAATTATCAAAAGGGCTTTCTTTTCCAAAGGCTCGTGCAAATGCTTTAAATGAGTTTTTACATTTGAATAATTGTTCTATTCTTGATTTTATTTCAAGTCCTAATAATATTTTAGGAATTGAATATTTAAAGGCTCTTAAAAAATATAATAGCAATATCTATGCTTATCCTGTTTTAAGATTAAAATCTGAGTATAATGAAAGAAAAATAAATTCTGATATTGCTAGCAGTACTGCTATTAGAGAAGCTTTACTTAACCAAAAATATTCTGAAATTAAAAATGTTGTTCCTGAAAATTGTTTTGACTTTTTGATGCAAAAAATTACAGATGATGAGATAGTTTTAAATTTATCAGCATTTGAAAAACAAATATTGTATCGTCTTCGCATGATGAGTATTGAAGAAATTGCAGATTTACCAGATGTTTCTGAAGGCTTGGAATTTTCTTTAAAAAATGCTTCTATTTCTTGTAATAGTTTGTCTTCTCTTATTGAATCTGTGAAATCTAAGAGATATACTTATACTAGAATTCAACGTATTTTGTTATATGTTCTTTTAAATATTACAAAACATGATATGGTTCTTTCTAAAAATATCACGCCATATGTTAGAATTTTAGGTTTTAATGAAAAAGGTAAATTTTTAGTTTCTAAAATTTCTTCTTTAAATCCTAATTTAAAAGTTATTACTTCTGTAAAGAAATTTATTGATAATTGTGATGATAGTGATTTAAAATTTTTGCTAGAAAAAGATATTTGCGCTACTAATATTTATGCTATGGGTTATGATAATAATAAAGTTACTTCTCAATTGGATTATACTAATAATATTGTTATTATTTAATTTAATACCTACCTGCTTTTATATTTCATTAGTTTATATAACTTTACTTTTATTTAATTATACTTATTTCTACGTATATTAAGTTTATATTGATTGTACTGATTGTATTATTATTTTTTAAAATTACTTTTTTCTAAAAAACGTGTTTTTTCTTTTTTTAGTTCCTTTTTTCTTACTTTAACACGTTTTTTCTTTAAATATTACTCCTTGACTATTATAATTATTCATGTTTTAATATTGTTGATTGTTTATACAATCAATATTTTTTTATTTTCATTTTTATTTCAAATTTATTTTTTCTTTAAATTATTTCTGTATTTTTCGAATTACTTTAGAAAGGAGGTGACTTCTTATGAATGAAGACATTTTGCAAGAAATATTGACTACTTTAAAAGATTTTAAAGATGAAAGTAATAAACGTTGGGAAGAAAACGATCGACGTTGGGAAGAAAATCAAAAACAATGGGAAGAAAATGATCGACGTTGGAAAGAAAACCAAAAACAATGGGAGGAAAACGATCGACGTTGGAAAGAAAACCAAAAACAGTGGGAAGAAAACGATCGACGTTGGAAAGAAAACCAAAAACAATGGGAGGAAAACGATCGACGTTGGAAAGAAAACCAAAAACAATGGGAGGAAAACGATCGACGTTGGAAAGATAGTCAAAAACGTTGGGAAGAAAATGAGCAACGTTGGAATGAGGATAAAAAACGTTGGAAAGAAAATGACAGTAGTATTGTAAGTTTAAAAAATGAATTTAAACGTTTTGTTCAAATTGTTGATGCTAATTTTGAAAAACTTAATAATAAATTAGATAATTTTATTAATTATTTTAATGAATATGATAAAAAAACTGAGCTACGCCTTAAGAAAATTGAAGCTAATCAACGTTATTTTGAAAAAATTCAAAATGTTCAGCAAGATACTATTGATATTCATAATATAAAACTAAGTAGAATTATTAAACTTTTAAAAATTCATTAACTCAAATATAATATGATAAATAGTGTAAAATAAAGTGCATAAGTTAAATATAATAAAACTTATGCACTTTATTTTACACCATAATTATTACCTAAAAATTACTTTGTTATCCATTTAACTAAATTTAAATTAGCTGGTTCAAGTAACATTTTATGTTTTGGCATTACTCTAAATGTGTATCCATAATTACCGCCTGTTTTTAGCTCTATTTTTGCTGTAAAATGATATATTCTATTTTCATCATCTTCTGATTCTATTTTCATTGGAATTATGCTTACATCTTCTACAACGCCATTTTCTAATATTTTTCCATAGTAGCATTGTACTGATATATTTTCTACATCTATATTACTATTTGGTAATTCGACTTCACATTTTACTTCTATATTATTTCCTGCATCTATTGTAATATTGTCTAAATTATTACTTTGTGTTATTTTAATATCTTTCCAATTTGCATATAAGTCATTTTTCCAATTATTATATTCTGCTACATTGTCTACATTGTTATAATATTTGTTTGTTAGATTACATAGTGGAATATAATAATTATTTGTGTAATCAATTAGCATCCTAGATGTACTGTATTTTCCTCCTGTAGAAATTATAGAATTTTTCATTTTTTCTATCCATTTTTTTGATATTCCATTTTTGTCTTTTTCATAATAAATTGGTACTATTTTTTCTTCTAATGTTCTATACATACTTTGACTATCTGCCACGTCTTGTGCTTCATATGAGTCATATTCTGCATTTGTTCCAATTGTCCATCCATTTTCTTGATTATATCCTTCTGCCCACCATCCGTCTAATACACTAAAGTTAATTACACCATTTACAGATGCTTTTTGTCCTGATGTTCCTGATGCTTCCATTGGTCTTCTTGGGTTATTTAGCCATACATCTACACCACTTATTAAATATCTTGACATTGCTATATTATAATTTTCTAGTAAAAATATTTTTCCTTTAAATTGTGGCATCATTGAAACTTGATGTATATATCTTATTAAATCTTGTCCTTCTTTATCTGCTGGATGTGCTTTTCCTGCAAATATTAGTTGGATTGGTTTATCTATATTATTTAAAATTTGAGTTATTCTTTCTAAATCTTTAAATATTAGTGTTGCTCTTTTATATGTTGCAAATCTTCTTGCAAATCCAATTGTTAATGTGTTTGCATTTAATGTTGATATTATTGAATTTATTTCTTCATAACTATATCCTGCTCTTCTTAATCTTTCTGTTGTATTTTCTTTTACTAGTCTTATTAGCTTTTCTTTTCTAGATTGATGTACTTGCCATAATTTGTCATCTGGTATATTTTTTACTTTTTCCCAAACAGAGTCATGTTGAATATTGTCTTGCCAATATGGTATTAAATATTTATTATATAATTTCTTTAAATTAGGATCAAGCCATGAACAAGTATGAATACCATTTGTTACATATCCTATTGGTGATTCATTTGCTGCTATTTCTGGCCATACTTCACCAAATAATTCTCTTGAAACAGCACCATGTAATTTACTTACTCCATTTTTCTTACCTGCAACTTTTAAAGCAAGAATTCCCATGTTAAATCCTGGTTCTAGTTCTTCACGTGGTTTCATTCCCATTTTTAAGAATTCTTCTCTTGTTAATCCTATTCTTGGCCAAAATTCTTTAAAGTATTTTTCTACTAGTGAAATCGGGAATATATCATTTCCTGCTGGTACTGGTGTATGTGTTGTAAATACTGTTTTTGAACTTACAATATCTTTTGCAACTTCAAAAGATACTTCTTTTTCTTTTATAGTATTTTTTATTAGTTCTAATATTAAAAATGCTGAATGTCCTTCATTCATATGATATACTGTTGGTTTTAGACCTAGTTTTCTTGTTAATAGATTTACTCCACCCATTCCTAAAACAATTTCTTGTCTTATTCTCATTTCTTGGTCTCCACCATATAATCTTAAAGTTACATCTCTATCTTCTGGATTATTTTTTTCTATATCTGAATCTAATAAATATAATTTTACTCTTCCTACATTTATTTGCCAAACTTTTAAATAAATTCTTCTTTTTGGAAATTTAATATATATCATCATATCTTCGCCATTTTCATCTTTTACTGGATTTATTGGTAAATCATATAAATCGATATCATGATATTCTGTTTGTTGGTTTCCATTACCATCTATTTTTTGATGAAAATATCCATTTTTGTATAATAGACCAATTGCAACTAGTGGGATACCTAAATCACTTGCTGATTTTAGATGGTCTCCTGATAATATTCCAAGTCCTCCTGAATATATTGGGATTGTTTCATCTAATCCATATTCAGCTGAAAAATATGCGATTAAATCATTTTTATTATTTGGATATTTATTTGAAAACCATGTATTTTTGCTTTTCATATAATCTTCAAAATTTTCTACAATTTTGTCATAGTCTTTTAAAAATAATATATCTTTTGATGCATTTTCTAGTCTTTCTTGTGATACTTGTTTTAAAAATTTTACTGGATTTTTTCCACAAGTTTCCCATAAATCATTATCTATTCTTTTAAATAATTTCAAAAATTCAGAATTCCATGACCACCATAAATTATTTGCAATTTCTGCTAATTTGTTTATTCTTTTTGGTAATTGTGGATTTACTGTTATTCTGTTAAATATATACATTTTTTATTCCTCCTTCGTATCCTTTAAGCTTTTATCTTTTTGTTTTTTACATTTTTATTATCTATTAAATATCTTTTTTTGTCAATGCTTTCTTCAAAAAAAAGGGATTTAGGGACGGTCCTTCTAATCCCTTCTAGGAGGGATTTTGGGGACGGTCCTTGAAATTTAATGAATACAGAGCTTTTTGTAACTTAATTAAAGTTATTAAAAAGCCCTGCTTTTATTTTTTCTCTTCTTTGATTCTTATTTAAAATATATCATTTATTGATACTTTTTAATTCGGACAAAATTACCTGTCCCTATCATCCGTCCCTATCATCCGGATTAGTTTTCATCCTTAGTAGTATTTATTTTTAATAATTTAAATATTTCCACAATTACAATTGGTGAAAGAATTAGTCCTATTAGTTCTAATACATTTTCTCTTGGTAATAGTGGTATACTGAATATTTCTCTTAAGGCTGGTACTAATAAAATTACAAACATTAGTGCTGCTGATGCTAGTATTGCCCAGATTAGTTTACTGTTATTAAATACTTTGCTTCTGAATAATGATTTTTTGTTGTTTCTTACATTAAATACATGTACAAGTTCTGATAGTGCAAGTGTTACAAATGCCATTGTTTGTCCTACTTCTATTTTTGATTCTTCTAGGCTTAAATCTCCTATTGGTTCATGTGTTGTTCCTAGTCCTATCATAAATGCTGCAAGTGTTAATCCTCCTATCATTATTCCTTGATAGATTATTCTCCATACCATTCCTTTTGTGAATACACCTTTACTTGGTTTTAATGGTTTTCTTTTCATTATGTCACTATTTGCTGGGTCAAATGCTAGTGCTAATGCTGGTAATGAGTCTGTTACTAGATTTATCCATAATATGTGTATTGGTAATAATATTTCTAAGTGGTTTATATCTGCTATTCCAAACCATTTACTAATTAGTGGTGTTAATAGTGTTGCAAATAATAATACTACTATTTCTCCTATATTACTTGATAGTAAAAATTGTATTACTTTTAAGATATTGTCATATATTCTTCTTCCTTCTTCTACTGCTGATACAATTGTTGCAAAATTATCATCTGTTAAGATTACATCTGCTGCTTCTTTTGCTACATCTGTTCCTACAATACCCATTGCACATCCTATATCTGATGTTTTTAGTGCTGGACTATCATTTACTCCATCACCTGTCATTGCTACTATTTCTCCATTTTTTTGCCATGCTTTTACTATTCTAACTTTATGCTCTGGGCTTACTCTTGCATACACTGAATATTGTCTAACATTTTTTTCTAGGTCTTCATCTGACATTTTTTCTAATTCTTGACCTGTTATTGCTTCATTTTCATTTTCTAGGATGCCTAATTTTTTAGCTATTGCTGTTGCTGTTATTTTATGATCTCCTGTTATCATTACTGTTTTTATTCCAGCTGTTTTACATTTTTCAACTGCTTTTTTAGCTTCTTCTCTTGGTGGGTCTATCATTCCTACCATACCTACAAATATTAAATCATTTTCTATTGTTTTCATTTCTTCTTTTGTAGGTATATGGTCTATTTCTTTATATGCACATCCTAATACTCTTAATGCTTCTTTTGCCATTTCTTCATTGGCTTTTCTTATGTTTTCTGAATATTTTTCTAAGTCTTCATGTATTTTTTCATCTATTTCATAAGCTCTACATCTATTTAATAATTCGTCAATTCCACCTTTTGTGTATACCATGTATTTTCCATTTTGCTCATTTACTGTTGTCATCAATTTTCTGTCTGAATCAAATGGAACTTCTTCTACTCTTGGAGTTCTATCATATATACTTGGATCAAAATCTAAATCAAAAGCCATATTTACTAATGCTGTTTCTGTTGGATCTCCTGATAAGCTTCCATCTTTTGATATTTTTGTGTCATTACATAACATATTTGCATATATTACTTTTTGTAATTCTAAATTTTCTTTTACACTACTATCTTTTTCAATTTCTTCTTTTACATCTTTTATATCTCTTAATTTATTATTAAAAAATAATTTTTCTACTGTCATTTTATTTTGTGTTAAAGTTCCTGTTTTGTCTGAACATATAACTGTACTGCTTCCTAATGTTTCTACAGCTGGCAATCTTTTTACAATTGCATTTTTCTTAACCATTTTTTGTACACCTATTGCTAAAACTATTGTTGATACTGCTGCTAACCCTTCTGGTATTGCTGCAACTGCTAGTGATACTGCTGTCATAAACATATTTATAGGTTCTTTTCCTTCTATTATTCCAACTATAAATATTAAAACACATATTGCAATCGCTGCTATTCCTAGGGTTTTGCTTAATTTATTTAATTTCTTTTGCAATGGTGTTTCTTGTTTTTCTGTATTATTTATCATTCCAGCTATTTTACCAACTTCTGTTGTCATACCTGTTTCTACTACAATTCCTTTTCCTCTTCCATATGTTACTAAGCTTGATGAAAATAGCATATTTGTTCTATCTCCAACACCTACTTCTGTGTCATCTATTTTTTCTGTGCTTTTTTCTACTGGAACAGATTCACCTGTTAATGAACTTTCTTGTGATTTTAAATTTACTGCTTCTATTACTCTTAAATCTGCTGGAATATAATCTCCTGTATCTAATACTACTATATCTCCTGGCACAAGTTCTTTTGCTGGTATTACATCCATTTTTCCATTTCTTATAACTTTTGATGCATGATCACTTAATTTTTGTAATGCTTCTAATGATTTTTCTGCTTTACTTTCTTGTGCTACTCCTATTATTGCATTTACTAGAACAACTATTAGTATTATTATTGTATCTGTTATACCTTCTCCTTGTGCTACTCCAACAGCTCCTGATACTATAGCAGCTATTATTAGAATTATTATTGAGAAATCTTTAAATTGATTTAAAAATTTTTGAAATAATGTCTCTTTTTTAGCTGCTTGTAATTCATTAAGTCCATACTTTTCTTTTCTTTCTTTTACTTGGTCGTCATTTAATCCTTCTTCTGGTTTTACTTGTAAGTTTTTTTCTACTTCTTCCACTTCTTGATTAAACCATTTTTGTTTTTCCATTATTTTTCCTCCTTTTGTAATATTTTTTACATTTTTTTGTTTTTAATACCATCCTTTTTATAAAACTAAAAATAAGACCTTTAAAAGAAATTTTTTGTTTCTTTTAAAAGTCTTGCTAACTTTATACAAAGTAACACTAACCAGGATTTTCCGCGATTGTTGATTAGTGTTTAATAGCTACTCCCTTTTAAATTTAGTTAAAATATTGTAAAGGACAGTTTTGGTGACCCCTTTTAGAGCCACAGTTGTTACGGTTTCTCTTCTTTTCTCATAACTTTTTATAGTATATAGTATTTCAAGCAATTTTGCAAGAGGTATACAATAAATTTTTTATATTTTTTCTTCTTTTCTTATAACTTTTCTTTGGCGTTGCATTAAAAATTGCATTAAAATTCTTCGTTTTTTCTTGAGTAATATTCTAATAATTCTTGAATACTTACCATCTCTTTTCCATTAAAATATTTTTCAAAATCTTCATTGCTTATTACCAGTTTTTCTAGTTCTTCTTTTCTCATAATTAAATTTTTCCTTTCTTTTGTTTTTTAGAAAATTTAAATTATTAAGTTACTTTATCACTTTTCATATACTTTTCCTCCCTTTTTGTAAAATTTTTGATTTTTTCTACAAAAGTGAGTTATAATAGTATTAACTACTTTTGTAGTAGGTACATAGTATCGAATCACGATTTTTTGTTAGCTCTCT
>CAJFJM010000026.1 GCA_904384245.1 uncultured Clostridia bacterium | reverse complement strand
GCAATCCTTTTTAATCAATTAAATCCTTTTAAATAGCATTTAACTGGTAATTAGAAGTTACTTTTTCTAAATATATTTTACTTTTTCAATTGACCTTTTCAAAATTACTTATAGTAGTTTTCAAAAGTTAATGATTATTTTTTTCTATTTAAAATATCGACAGTTCCCCAAGACCCGCGTTAGCTTGAAAACCGTACCTATACCCCAGTGCGTGAGCAACCAGTTAGGTTTTCAAACGACCCTGCTATGGAGTGTTTTTAAATAGAAAAAAATAATCATTAACTTTTGAAAACGGACTCACAATAAAAATTCCAACTAAAATAAACTCTTAAAAAATATTTCTAACCTTCACTAATAAAAATTAAAATTTGCTTTAATCTCTTATGCTGTTTAGTTAAATACAAATACCCTATCAAACTCTCAAAAGCCGTTGCATACCTATATTCTTGCACATTTGAATTTTTAGGTAAATGATGATTTTCTGCATTTCTTCCTCTTCTCACTATATCTTTTTCTTCTTCTGTCAACTTATCATAAATTTTATTTAACATTTCTGCTTGTGATTTAGCTCTAACTTTCTCGATTGCTTTTACATGCATTGCATGTGGTTTTAATTTTGTAGTATTTACTAATTCTGTTCTAACATATAATTCATATATGCAATCTCCTATATATGCCCATGTAAGTGGTGATAATAAATTTATTTCTTCTGGTGTTTTTGTTAAGTCTATTAGCTCTTCCAATTTTTACTCCTTCTTTACATTTGATATTTATTTTACATTTTATATTAAATTACTATAAAAAATTTTAATTTTATAATTTTTTGTTATCTATATAAAAAACTAATTTTTAATTTATTGTATCAGTTTCTCTTTAGCATTTCTCTATTGTAATTTTTCCTAAAACTCCGTTTTTGAACTCATCTAAAATAATTCTAGCTGTTTTTTCATCATCAATATTTCCACCTGAAATTATGCATCCTCTTTTCTTTCCTATTTCTAGCATTATTTCATATATATTTTCATTTTCTGGTGTTTCAGTCCTATTTAATATTTCTTCCACTTTTTTGATGTCTAATTTATATCTATTACATAACATTTCTCTTTCATTTTCTAATAAGAATTTTGTTAATTGATATGCTATTTCTACTCTATCTAAAATTTCTTCTTTTATAGTTCCTGTAAATGCTAAATGTAGTGCTACTTCCTCACTTTCGAATTTTGGCCATAATACTCCTGGAGTATCTAATAATTCTATTTTTTCATTTACTCTTATCCATTGTTTTTGTTTTGTTACACCTGGTTTATTTCCTACTCCTGCTGATGTTTTTTTGGCTATTCTATTTATTAGCGAAGATTTTCCTACATTTGGAATTCCTAAAATCATTGCTTTTATTTTTCTTCCTATTCTGCCTTTTTCTGCTTGTTTTTCTTTTTCTATTTGCATTTCTTCTTCTATTGATTTTACAAATTCCTTTATTCCTTTTCCTGTATTTGAATCTGTTAGAACTGCTCTAATTCCTTGTTTTTTAAAATATTCAATCCATTTTTGATTTTCTTTTTCATCTGCTAGGTCACTTTTATTTAATACTATTATTTTTTTCTTTCCTTTTGTTATTTCTGCAATGTTAGGATTTTGGCTTGATATTGGAATTCTTGCATCTAGTAGTTCTATTACTATATCTATAACTTTTAAATCTTCTATTATTTGTTTTTTGGTTTTTGCCATATGTCCTGGATACCAATTAATATTAACTTTAGATTCTGATTCTTTATTATTATTTTTATCTAACATTATATTATCCTCTTTCTACTAATTTTAAAATATACTCATAAATTCATCTATTAGATAATCTTATTATCTTCTAGTAAAGAAATATATGGATATATTGAATAAGTTATTTTCACATATTATCTTTTAAATATAAAATAATGTAAAATATATCAATATAGTCATTTTAGATATGCAATTAGAAAAAGACACTTGAGACTCCTCTCAAATGTCTCTGTCTAATTTATAAAGTTCTATAATTATTTTTATCTGCTCTGTCATCTAGTTTTCTGTCATATTCTTCATTTTTATAAAACCAGTCTGTTTTCCTATCTACTGGATGTTCTTTTCTTCCTCTATCTAATAATAAATCAATTAAAACTGCTAGTGGTAATATTATTCCTATTATTGAAAACATTAGTCCTGTTGCGTCTGACATTGTAAATGTGTCTCCTCTTGATAATATTCCCATTTTTTCTGTTACATCTCCGCCAAAATATACTGCATGTAGTGTTAAATATAATAATGCTCCTAGTAATTTTCTTTTTACTACTAGTATTGCACATAGTAAAAATGCAAATAATAATATTACTTCAAATGTTGGGTCAATTGGTACTACTCCCATAAAATCTTTACCTAGTTGTGCTGATATTGTTATTATTAGTCTTAAAATCCAAAATAATATCATAAACATTACTAATAAATATGTTGAAAACTTTTTCATTTGCAAAATCCCCCTATCTAAAATGAGCACCTATAATGTTTGTAAACTTTTTATAGGCACTCGTGTTTCTTTAGTCTACAAAATCAAAATCATCTTTGAATCTTTCTTTAAAGATTTCAAATACTTTGTTTAATGTATCTTCATCATCAACACTAACATATGATTCTTCATCTGCTTCTTCATCAGTATCTTCTACTCTTAGGATAACTACTTCTCCTTCTTCTTCGTCTCCTTCTTCATTTACTGGTAATAAAACTATATATTCTTCATCTTCAAAATCAATTAGGTCTAGAAATTCGAATTTTACTTCATTTCCATCTTCATCATTTAATATTACAATGTTGTCTAATTCTTCTCCCTCAAAATTTTCTTCCATAACTTTCTCCTTTCAAATTATTTTCTTATTGCAATTTGTATTTTGTTTTTATTATAATACATTATCTTTTTTAAAATTGCAATATATTTTTTTATTTTTTATTATTGTTTTTTTGTATATATGCTTCTAAAATATATACTGCAGATATAGTGTCTACTATTGATCTTTTTTTGTTTTTATCTACATTTAAAAAGTTCATTGTTTTATGTGCTTCTACTGTTGTAAGCCTTTCATCCATTGTTTCTATTTTTATTTTGTTGTATTTACATTTTAATTTGTGAATAAACTTTTCTGTAATGTTTGTTCTTTCTGTTTTTTCACCTTTTAAATTTAATGGTAAACCTACTACAATAGTTTCTACTTCATATTCTTTTAGAATTTCATCTAATCTTTTTAAAACATTTTTATCTGATTGATTTCTTTGTATTGTTTCTAATCCTTGTACTGTAATATTTAGAGCATCTGTTATTGCTACTCCAACTCTAGCATCTCCATAATCTATTCCTAATATTCTCATTATTCTTCTATTCCTATATAATTTTTTACCATTTTTTCCAATAATTCATCACGTTCTATTGTTCTTATTTTATTTCTTGCATCCTTATGGCTTGTTATATATGTTGGGTCTCCAGATAAAATATATCCTACTATTTGGTTTATAGGATTATATCCTTTTTCTTGTAATGCTTCATAAACCTCCTTAAGAACTTCTTTTGTTTTTGCATTTTGTGCTCTTTCTACTTCAAAGCTCATTGTTTTATCAAAATTCATATGAACTCCTCCTTTATATATTTGTTATATCACTTTCGTTTTTATCTGCATTATCTAAATATTCTTCTAGTTTTTTTAGAATTTCTTCTAATCCTGTTCCTTTATAATATGTTGATAATGCAATATTTAATGTAACTTTTGTTGTTTGTCCTTCTATTATGTCTCCATTTTCATCTCTTAAACTTATATCCATTTCTTCTATTGAATTTTTTAAATCATTTAAGAAGTCTGCTACACTATCTGTGTCTACTCCAGAAAATGCAATAACAAATTTAGGTCCCATATATCTTACAAAGACATATGTATCAGAAATATTTTCTTGTACTTTTTGACTTACTTCTGTTATTACTTCATTTCCTAGTTCTCTTGAATAATTTTTATTTATTTCTTCTAAGTTTGTAATCCTAAACATACAAATTGAAGATGTTGTATATTGATCTATAATTTTTCTACCTTCTCCATATAAATATTCTTCAGAATACAAACCTGAATATAAGTCTTTTCTAACTATTGATTCTAATGTTTTTTGATGTGTTACTGTTTTTAATACAGAAACTATATTGTCTTTTATTACTTCAAGAACTGTTGTGTCAACATTATCAAAGTCATGTGCAACTCCACTTTCTATAATCCAATAACCTATATATACATTATCAATATACAATGGGAAGAATATTGCTGATTTTGCTCTTCCAAATTCCATTTTTTGATATGGTAATCTTTCATTATCATTGTTAACTGTAACATATTTAGGGGTTGCTGTTGCAATGCTATCCTTAAACATATCTACGTCTTGCAAACTTTTTAATGATTGCCAATGTCTTGGATCTACATTTGATGCTTTTACAACATATTCTGCTCCATCAAAAACTACTATAGTTGAATATTTTATTTCATATTTTTCTATTAAAATATCATTTATTTTTTTAATTTTATCATCTACTGAAGTAGTTTCTCCTATTGCTGTCATAAAATCTTGTACTACAGAAAGGTTTGTTATTTTTTGATTTATATTTTTAAAAGTTTGTATTTTTTTATGTATTCTTAGGTTATATATTATAAGTCCTATAATTACTACAATTAGTATGATAACAATTGCTATTAGCACTTCTTTTTTCCTCCCTAAATATTAATATTTTTTCATTTGGTCTAATGTTGAATTTATGCTCGCAGAAAATCCATTATTATTTGTATTTTTTTGTACTGTTGGTGGTTTATAAGTTGATTTTCCAGATGACACTGGATATATTATATTTGCTAGTTCTTGTAATGACTGCATTATATTTTTTGGATAACCTTTTAATGTGATTTCACACTCAATTAAAGAACTTAAGTAACTTGCATATACATTTTCATCAAATGGTATTGATATGTATTTGATTGAATTTCTATCAAATAATTCAGTCATAAAAGACATTGATGGGTCGTTATAAAATGCCATCCCTCCTATTATAGCTTTTTCATTTACACCTCTAACCTTTACTACTTTATTTAAAACTATTCTTAATTTTTGTTCATCTAATATGTTTTTTGCTTTAAGTTCTCTTAAAAATGCTGTTAATGGTTGTATTGTTAATACATCTAATGATTGTACTAGATATATTTCTTGAGCTTGTCTAAAGTAATTTATCGGTGTTTCAAAATCACAATCAATTAATATTACATTATGTTTTTTTACTAAAGTCTCTAAAATTTCTCCTGAATTTTCTATTAAATATCTTTCATCTTCTAATGCTGTATATACTGTTAGATTTTTTTCTACTTGTATTCCGTTTGCACTTCCTTCAATTAAATTCTCTATACATTTTGTAGAAAGTTCTCTTAAATTTTCTTCATTTTTTGTGTATATATAATATGAATTTCTGTTTTTTGTAGTATCTAAAATTGCAACATTTATTCCTTTTTGGGCTAATATTTTTGCCATGTTATTAACAATAAAGGATGTTCCATTTTTGCTTGTTCCAACAAAACATGCTAATTTGTTATTTGGCATCAATAATCTTGAAATATCAATTTGTTTTTCCTCGTTATCTTTTTCTATTGCTTCTGCTCTTCTATCATATATATTTTCTACTTGTGGTTGATATTTATTATCTTCTATACTATATTGATGAATATTTGTTTTTTGCTCATGTTTTACTTCATTGTTTAATGGTCTATATGTTTCTTCTTCATATTCATCATCTTTAGAAAATCCTGGCATCATTGTATTATCTTCATCATTATCTTCTTCAAATTCGTCAAATCCTGGCATTATTGTATCATTTTCTTCTACTGGTTTTTCTTCTTTTTCTTCATCTTCAAAGCCTGGCATTATTGTTTTTTCTTCATTTAAACTATTTAGTCCTGCAATAATTGATTCATCTTCGCTAAATCCTTTTGGTACTGGTTTTGTTTTTTCTTCATTGTTATGATCTTCAAATCCTGGAATTGCAATGTCATTATTTGATAAATTATTTATTGTATTATCTTCAAATTCTGGTAATACAATATTATCTTCAGTTTCTACTTTTTTTCTAGGTCTTCCTCTTCCTCTTTTTGGTTTTTCTTCAATTACTGGCTCTTCAACTGCAACTTTTCTAGGTCTTCCTCTTCCTCTTTTTGCTGGTTTTACTGTATTTATGATTTCTTCTGGTTGTTCTTTATATTGTTTTGTTTTTGTTTCTTTAATTTCTTCTTGATTTTCCTCTTGGATTTTATTTTGTATTTCATTTTCTTGTTTTATTACATTTTTAAATTCTTCTGTATTATGATTTTGCGTGTCTTTGTATTCTTCTTTTTCTGTAATAGCTGGTTTTTTTGCTAATTTCTTCTTTCCTTCCATATTAACTGATGATGGAATTACAACTGGCTTTTTTAATAAAGCTTCATTTGTTTTTGGTTTTAATAATTTTTCTGTAGTTCCTTTATCATCTTGTTGTTTTTTAGTTCTTAAATTATTTGATACACTTTTATTGTATGCTACTAATTTTTGATATCTTGGTGACATTTCTTCTAATGTTGCTCTTACATTTAATGGTAAAAATTTACATATTACTTTTAATTGTGCATCATTATATTGTTCTGCAATACTATCAAAGCTTTCTATATATTTTTGCTCATTATTTCCTAATCTTTTAAAATGTGCTAAAATATTTTGTATTTCTACTTCACTTACATCATTTTCACTTTCTGGCTGATATTTAACTTCTTCTGATTCTATTTTGTAATATATTTTTGCTTCTCTTTTTACTCTTGGTTTTTTTATCAATTTACAAACTTGTTCTACACTTCTATCATTTCCTAAAAGTGCATTGTAAATACCTATACCAAAAAACTTTGATAACATAGGTTCTGATTTTGTTCTTCTGTCTGAACATATTATTATTATTGGAATATCTTCTCCATTTAGGTTTATGGCTTCATCACTAATACTATCTAATCTATCAAATATAAATTTGTCTATTTGATCATATTGTGTATGTGTAAATGCCTCTAAATCTTCACTTATTACTATTCTATCATAAGATTTATCTTTTTGTAATTCTTTTAATATTGCATTAAAGTAATAAACATTTTTATATGAAATTATTTCTTTATAATCTTTTTGATATCTTTTTACTATTGATTCTGATACTTCTTCATTACTTACAGCAAATAAAACTTTCATTTGTTACCCCCTTCCAAATTTTACAAACACTGCAAATGCTAGCGGTAAAACTTGGCAAATAATTAGTATTGTTACAAAGGTTACTATTAACCCCATTCCTTTTTCTAATGTGTCTAGCTTTCTTATACCTATAATATATTGATGTATTGCACCTATTGCAATTCCTAAAAAGCAAAATGGTATACTATAAATCCTTATCAAATTTAAAATATATGCAACCAATCCATATGCATCTGAGCCATATTTTTCTTTATAGTCTTCCAGCGATTTTGCTTCATTATCTTTTATTTCTATTATTTGGCTTTTTGTATTTTCATCTATTACCCCTTCTGATGATTCATTTGCTGCATATACATTAGTACTTGCAAAAATGCTAAAAATCATTAGTAGTATTGCTATAATTGTTATTGTTTTTTTCATGAGATTTTAGCCCCTTTCTATTTTTTCTATATTCAAAATAACCTTTATAATTCTTACCACTATATCATACAATAACTTTAAAAAAATAGCAAGGAAATTTACAAAAAAACTTGAAACATTACAATTTATTATATAAATACTGCATATGTTTATAGACTGCATTTGCCCAATTTTTATCTGATGCGTATTTGTTATTTACTCCTGTTAATGTTGGAGATGTATAATATGACCCTGTTGCTTTTTCTCCACCATATATATTTGTTCCTTTAGGATTTAAATAATATTTAACAAAAACTCTTGCTATTAGGTCTATTGATTCAGAATAGTCAGAAAAACTATATGCTCCATTATATGGATTTGAATCATATGCCCCATATCCAAACAAATTATGTTTTTGTTTAGATATTGCAGAAGTTCCCCATGCACTTTCATGAATTCCTACTGCTGCTACAAATATTCCATTTATATTATATTGTTGTTCTATATAATAGAAATATTCTGCATTATTTTCAAATACCTTATTTATATCTTGTGTATCTGATAGAACTTTTTTAAATTGTTCTAAAGACAATCCGCTTGGCTTATTAAGTTGCATATTAAAACTTAAACTTTGAACTTGAGTTTTAGATTCTGTTTGATTTGATGTATTACTTTCTTCTTGTTTTGCTTCTTCTTTACTAGTTAAGTCAATATATGTTGTACACTCTTTTTTTACCCACCCTGTGGCTTTACTATGTGAAACTTTATACCAACTATCTTGAATTTCTAAAACTTCTAATTCATTATTTGTTGTTAAAGTTAATATTTTTTCCGAATCTTCTGAGGCTTCTGACATTACTGCTAACATATCTGATGTTACATACACAATGTCTCCAACTTTTACTTTTTTTGTGCTAGTACTTTTTCCTTCTCCAATTTCTATAACTTTATTTAATGCTGCTTTTGTTATAACTGCTCCAATTTGTTCTTCACTTATTAAATTTTCTCCGTCATAAATTCTTTTTATTGTTATTTTTTGTGTACCTTTTCTTCCTTCTTGAGTAACATATGATATTCCTTTTGGTATATCATAATTTTCTTTATATGTAGTTAAATACTCTAATTCTTGTTCTTCTTGCATAATTTCTTCTCTATAATTTGGATTATAGTTTTTATTTATTATATCATCTATATTTATATTTTCAGCATTACTAATTTTAATATTTTCTGGCTCTGCGGTAGTTTCTTTTGTATCAGATTTTGTATCATCTTTTGCATAAGACATATTTTGTCCAAAATATAAGTGATAAAATGTATACATATAGAATAAAATAATAATACTACCAAAAAATAATATTATGTTTTTTAATGTTAGTTTAAAAAATTTCTTACTTTTTGTTTTTTCTTTTGACTTCATAACATCACCTAGTTATATTTTAAACTTCTTGTATTATTTTGTCAATTTAAATACGCTGGAAATTATAGCATATATATTTATGTAATTTAATACAAATAATCATTAAAAAATTCTATACTAAATGTTCAATACTTGATTTTATACCAAAAATATAATATTATAATAACTATCAAAGTAACAAAAATTTAAATTATCCATTCTATATATATTCTAAAAAACATCAAAGTAATTCAAACGGAGGTTTTAATTTTATGAAAAGCAAAATTTCTGAACTCTTAAAAAAAATAGATACAAAAAAATTTATTTTAACTGCAATTGTTATTTTATTATGTATAATATTGGTAATCTTATTGTATTATAATCTTAAAACTTATTTTAAAAAAATTTCACTTGAAAATTCATATTTAACCTTTTCTGAGAAAAATAAAGATACAATTTTTTCTATTAACAAAATTGTATTTTTTAGTAGTAGTGATTGCAAAAATAAAGTTAGTAGTAAATCTAACTTTACTATAGAAAATTTATATTCTTATACAGATATGGCCTTATTTATAAATAACAATTCTAATGAAAATACTTTAAAAAATACTTTAAAGGAAGTATATATAACTGACATAAAATTTACTCAAACACCTATAGTTGGAGAACCAAAATTATATTATAAAGACTTAAATAATTTTGCAAATAGTACAATTGTTGATACTAACTTAATAAATGATTCATTAAATTTTTCTATTACATCTGAAGATACTGCAGATTTATCTACACCTGTTTTATATAATAATTGTGCAAATCCAATAGTTTTATCTTATGTTAATGAGAATATAAAAACTGATTATACAATTACAGATACAAGTATACCTATTACATATAATGGATCATTATTACAACGTTGTAATGTTACTTTAGATTCTCTTAAAACAACTATTGCTTTTAATATATTTATAACAAATAATAATGATGAAAAATTTAAAGCTTTTATATCACTTGATATACCTTACACAAATAATGATGAATCTATATATAATGGTAGTCTAATTGTTAAAAAAGATACTAATTATCTTTTTTATAGATATGAATAATTTTAAATTAACAATTTAATTGCTTTAAATTTAAAAGTTTATATTATTATTTTTATAGTGAGAAAGGATTGATATATAATGAAAAATAATAATTTAAATACTGCTGAAAAGTTAAAGAAAAAATATCATAAATGTGAAGAAGTTACAAATTTTAAAGATATGATTGAACGTTCTGCAAATATTTATAAAACTAGAACAGCTTTTAAACTAAAAGATAAAGATGGTAATATTTATTCTTTATCATATGAAGAATTTTATAATGACATTATTTCACTTGGGACAAGTCTTATAAATAGTGGCTTTTTAAATAAAAGAATTGCGGTCATTGGTAAAAATTCTTATAAATGGGCTGTTTCATATCTAGCAGCTTCAATTGTTGGTATTGTTGTTCCAATAGATAAAGAATTACATTCAGATGATGTTGTTAATTTTTTAAATATATCAGAATCTGTATGTATTTTAGGAGATGATAAGAATTTATCACAAATTGTGCAAAATAATTTGTTAAATAATAAAAATATTTTATTTGTTAATTTTGATGATAATGAATCAATTAAAAATATGATTGGTTTTTCTAAATATAAAAGTAATGGAAAAAATTTATATGAAAGTGGTAATACTTCTTTTGATAAAATAAAAATAGACCCAGATGAAATGAGAATTTTATTATTTACTTCTGGAACTACTGGAAATGCAAAAGGTGTATGTTTATCTCAAAGAAATATCTGTTCAAATATTTTATCAACATATGGTATTGTAAAAGTAAAAAGAAGTGATTTATTCTTTTCTGTTTTACCTTTACACCATACATATGAATGTACTTTAGGATTTTTACTACCTATTTATAGTGGTGCAAGTATTGCTTATTGTGATGGTTTAAGACATATAGCTGAAAATATGAATGAATATCATCCTTCTGTTATTTTATGTGTACCATTATTATTAGAAAATGTGCATAAAAATATTATTAAGAGTATGAATAAATCTCTACCTGAAAAATATCAAAAAAAGAATGAAAATCCATATAATGATTTACCACTAATAATTAAAAAAGTAGTTAAAAATAAGGTTAAAAATAGTCTTGGTGGAAGGCTTCGTGTATTTATAGTTGGAGCCGCTTCTGTTAATCCTAATATTGTTAATGATTTTGATAATTTAGGCTTAAATACTTTGCAAGGTTATGGTCTAACAGAATGTTCTCCACTTGTTGCTGGAAATACTGATTTTTATAAAAAAGATGATAGTGTTGGACTTCCTATTCCTAATGTAGAATATAAAATCGATAATCCTAATGATTCTGGTGTTGGAGAAATTTTAGTTAAAGGTCCTAATGTTATGCTTGGATATTACAATATGCCAGAAGAAACAGCTAAAGTTTTAAAAGATGGATGGTTTCATACTGGAGATTTAGGTAAAATTGATGAAAATGGATATTTATATATTACTGGAAGATGTAAAAGTGTTATAGTAACAAAAAACGGAAAAAATATATATCCAGAGGAAGTTGAATATTACTTAAATGATAGTCCTTTAATTTCTGAATCTTTAGTATTAGGTATTCATAAAGAAAATGATGATGAGACATATGTTAATGCACAAATATTCCCTAATATAGAAGCTATTACAGAATATTTAAAAGGTAGTGTTCCAACAAAAGCTGAAATTAAGAAATTGATTTCTGATGTTGTAGCTAGTGTTAATAGTAAATTACCAAATTACAAGCATATTAAAAATTTTATAATTAGAGATAAAGAATTTGAAAAAACTACTACACAAAAAATAAAAAGATATGGTTCAAATATGGAAATGAAAAATGAAAAGTAATTCTTTTCTATATAATTATTCTCTATATTTAATAACTAACTTTAAAGCAAAAAATCCAACCCTTTTTATAGAGTTGGATTTTTTGTATTTTTGGTTTTTGTTTTAAGTTCCCCTCTTATTTTCTTATATATTATTTTTCTCCTGTATACTTTAGAAAAGGATTAGCAACATCCTCCTCTATTTCCACCGCAACAGCAGCAAATTAATAATATTAAGATGATTATCCAGCAGCAGTCATCACCAAATCCAAATCCACCGCATCCTCTGTTCTCTGGCATAGTCTAGACCTCCTTTCGAAAACATTTTTATTGCTTTCTTTTGTTGTTCCTTTGTATAATATATAATATGGTGGATTGGTTTTTTTGGTTACAAATTTAAAAATAAACTTTGTGTAAATTTCATAGATATTATTTTATACTCACACAAAAGTTTATTTTATTTATAATGCTTTAATTCCTTTTTCTGAAAATCAACATTTGCTTTATGTTTTATTCAAAAAAAAAACGTTTCTTTTGAAACGGTTTTTATCTTGGTGGCTTCAAGTGGAATCGAACCACTGACACGAGGATTTTCAGTCCTCATATCTTTCTGTGGTTCAAATCCTCCAAAGCCCCTATATTTCAATATTTTCTCTAAGGATACTTAAGAACTTATTTTATTAATACCCTAATTATACCCTAACTCTTTTTTAATGTCAATTTCTATTTTTTACCCTATTCCAACTTAATAAAGTAGCTAAAGATAATCCTACATATCCGCATCCAACTATTGCAATTTTCATTTTCTACCTCTTTTAATAACTATATTTAATTTTTTTATTTTTATAGATTTATCTTTCTTCTAATATCTCTTTTTTAATTTCTTTTTCTTTTATACACTTTATAACATACCCCATTATTTTTTTTAAATTTTCAATTTTCATTCTATGATTTTCTTTTGGAACCTTTATCAATTTTGCAACCTTATTATTTAGATTTGTGAATTTTTCTGTATCACCTATTAAAGCAGTATCATCATCCGTTCCATGAAAAATTAACATTTTTTGTTTTAGTTCTTTGTTTCTTTTTAATATATCATTTTTTGTTAAATCTTCATAGAACTCATATAATACTTTCATTTTTCCATTTCTCCCCATTCTTGCTATTCCGTTTCCTGCGATATTCACTAAAATTTTCTTTTAGTAAGGTGTGTTTTAATACATCTTTCATATTTACTGCTGGTGATCTTAATATTACATATTTATAAAATACATTTCCATCTAAGAAACTATTTATAGCTATATAACCTCCAAAACTTGTAGCCATAAGCGATATATCTTTTTGAGGAAAATTATCATTAATATAAGTTCTAACAACATTAATATCTGATACGCAATTTTTAACAGTAAATTCTTCTATTTCCGCTTTACTTTCTCCATGAATTGGAAAATCAAAAGCTACAACTCCTATACCTTCATCTAAAAACATTTGTGCAATCAATTTTGAAATTGGACTATCTTTATCTCCACCAAAACCATGACACATTATAATTATATCTTTTGAATTTATTGGAATATCAATAACAGTTGGTATATTATATCCCGTAATCTTATTTTTAATATTAATTTTTGTATTCATATAAGTTTTATCTTTCCCCCATATCTTTTTTCTTTGCTTTTATTAAAATTCGTTCTTTTTTATGAATGATTTTTCTTCCTTCGTCTTGGAACAATATTGTATCTTTTATATTGTGACTATAATCTTCTACTACTAAATTACACCCTTCAATTTTATATAAAAATCTTTCTCCATTTACTTTAGTTAGTATTTTTCCATCTCTTATAACTATGTTGTTTTTTATTATTTCCTCAAACTTTTTTCCACTTCTTATCAATCTTTTTTCAAAAATACTAAATAATCTTAAAAATTCATTATTATGAACAATGTTTCTATCCGCTCCATTTTTCTTTAGATAATCTAATAAAATAACATTAAACTTCGGTCTAACAAATATTTTATTTTCATTAACTATTTCATTCCATTCATTATTACTAAATTCTTTAAATAAAACATTTAATCCTATTATAAAACATTTATCCCCTATTTTAATTACTACACCCCTATCTCTTTTGTTTTTCTTATCAAGTATCAAATCCAATTCTTTATTAATTATATCTTTTTCATCTGCAAAAAAATTCAATACTTGGATTCTACTTTGTTCTTCTTTAGAAAACACCTTACTTATTACAGTATTAATGTACATAACTAAATCTACTATACCATTTATTCTGTTCCTATTATTTAAATTTTCACATATATATTTCAATTTATTTTCTATTATTTTATCTCTTTCACTTTCTAAGCTAATTGTTTGCCCCATATTGCTGTCAAAATAACTTTTTATTTCTTCTAAACTGTTATTAAGATACTTATTTCCATTTTTATATTCAATTCTATCGTCTATTTCTTCTAATTCTTCATCAGTCAAAAAACTAATTTCTTTATACATTCCTTTATAAGTTTTATCATAATAATCCTTACTCGCAAAATTGTTTGTTTTTATGCCTACCTGCATTTCAACTAAATCAGACAAAGGATCTACAATATATCTTTTTCCTGTTTTAGTTACTATCATTAAATCAATATGTCTGAATTCATCAGAAAATGGCGATATTAATTCTGAATCAATATCATAATTTTCTTTAAGAACATTTTTAATAATCTCACAATAAGTTTTACAAACAATTGAAAAATCTTTAATGTCAGTAATATCTACTTTTTTATTATATATATCTTTTCTATCTATTAAATTTTCTTTATTTAAGAAAAAAGTATAATCTCTATAAAATAAATTAGATAAATTCTTTAATGTACTTCTAACAATTGCTATTTCGTATCTATCTTTAGGTAATTTTTCTATTTCTTTTAATTGGATTTTTTGTTTGATATATTTATATAGATTCATTCGATATTCCTCTCATTATTACTTTATATAAAGGCAAATGATACCTGAAATATATTAATATTAACAGGTATCATTTGTACATTATTGATTAAATGCTTTTTCAAATTCAGCATTTAATTCAATTTTTAAGGGATCACTTAATATGTTATATTTTTTCAGTAATCTTTGCCTCCATTCTTCATAGAAAAAGTTAAAATCAATATTTTTCTCTTTTTCTATCATTTTCATCTTTGAAGTTAAATACATATACGCACCTATAAAGTTTAAAGCCCTATCTTTTTCTCTTTGATATCCAACTGAATGGGTTATACTATGTCCATTATCACAGGTATAATTATATCCAATATACTCTATCATAACTACTCTTTGACAATTAGCTATAATTACTGGTACAATAGCATAATCACTACTAGATTTAAAGTTAGGCTCATCTTGAATGATTAGTGCTTTTTCCCTTTTCATAGCATATAACCAAAAAATTTCGTATCTCTTATCTGGATTATTCCATCTTCTGATTGCTTCTATTCCAGAATACAAAACATTACAATCATAATTATAATCATTATATAACTCATGATCAAATCCTGGTTTATCGTTAATCATTTTACACCTAAATCGTATCATATCAACATTAGGAAATTTTTTCAGTGTCCTCTCAATATTAGAAAGTAACTCGCAATTTATAGTGTCATCCGAATCAATAAAAATAACATAATCTCCTTTAGTTAGGGATACTCCTATTTTTCTTGCTTTCGTAACACCTTCATTTTTTACATGATACACTTGTATTCTTGAATCTTTTTTAGCATATTTATCTAGTATTATTGGGCTTGAATCCGTTGAACCATCGTCAATAATAATAACCTCAAATTCTGAATATGTTTGCTTCAATACACTTTCTAAGCATTTCCGCAAATATTTTTCCGAATTGAAAACAGGAATTATGATACTGAACAACATAATAACATCCTCCTTATAAAAATAGTATTTACCTAACAATATTAATTATAGCATCTTGTTATAACTTAGTCAACAATTATGTTAATCTATTCCATAAAATATTTTTAGTACGTGTTTATATCCAGGAAACGATAATTCATTAATATCTTTAATTACTTTCTTTACATTATATTTAACTTTTAATTGCTTATACGTAATTGTTGTTCTATCAATATTTAATATTCCGTATGGTGCTTCATCTGTTTTACCCGGACAACCTAAGGCCCCAGGATTTATATAATATTTATTAGAACTCTTATTATAAATTCCAACATGAGTGTGACCATATAAATAAATATCTGCATCAATATCCTTAAACATTTCTTCGTTATCTTGTAAATTAGCAATTTTTATGTGTTTTTTAAAATTCATTTCATTATCCATTGGATAATGAGCTATATAAATTTTCTTGCCTAATATTTCTATCATGTTTTCTATAGGTAAAGATTTTATAAATTCTATTGAAGTATTGCTTAAATGTTTTTTTATCCATTCATTTCTATCTATCTGTTCCTTACTTACTTTTACTTTTTCATCATGTACTATTGTTGGCATCCCTTCTAATATGTATTTTTCTCTATTTCCTCTTACACATATACATTTTTCTTTTATTAGTAATATTTTTTGTATTACTTCCTCTGATTTTCCTGCTCCGTCCTATAAAATCACCTAAACAAATTATCTTATCTATATTTTCTTTCTCTATTTCTTTTAATACAGCATTCAAAGCATCTATATTGCCATGTATATCTGATATTATTCCTATCTTCATAAGATTTTCCTCCCCGTAACTCTCTTTTCCAATGATTATATAATAAGTATATACCTTTGTAAAGAAATAAATTGCGAAATTTTAAAGTTCTAGAAAATAAATAAATATAAAAAGCATAAAAAATATTTTTCTCCCAACAAAAGTGCTAAAAATAAGCATTT
>CAJFJM010000025.1:18198-41131 GCA_904384245.1 uncultured Clostridia bacterium | reverse complement strand
TGCTGCAAAGCTTTCATGTCCTGCTAAAAATGCAAAACATTTTGTATCTTCTGATAATAGCATTGATGCTAAATTTCCATGTCCTAATCCTACTTTTCTGTCATCTGCAACAGAACCCGGGATACAGAATGCTTGTAATCCTTCTCCAATTGCTTTTGCTGCGTCTGCTGCTTTTTTGCATCCTTTTTTGATTGCTATTGCAGCTCCTAGAGTATATGCCCATGCTGCATTTTCAAAACATATTGGTTGTACTCCTTTTACTATTTCATATGGATTAAATCCTTTGTCTGCACATATTTTTAATGCGTCTTCAAAATCTTTTATTCCGTATTTTTCCATTACTGGTTTGATTTGGTCAATTCTTCTTTCATAACTTTCAAATGTTACTGCCATTTATTATTCCTCCTTTAATATATCTTCCAAATTATTTATAATTTCACTTATGTCTGTATATGAAATAATTTTTAAGTTTTTGTTTCCTCTAAGCATAGTTGTGATTTTAGGTGTTACAGTTTTATCATATATTGCTATAATTTTTTTGCCATGTGAATCTGCATATCCTATTTCATATCCTACACCTAGTGATGGTACAGTTACTTCTGCAAATATTACATCTGCAATATTTATTTTTTTTACTAATGTTTCAAATACATCATTATCTGTAATGTTTTCTTCTTTAATTAGTACATTATCATCTGCGACTTCTTCGTCTAAGACTTTTCCAAATTTACTTAGTTCTTTTACAAGTTTTTTGTATGTATCTAATTTTTGTCTTCCTCCGTATATTGAACCTGAAAAATAAATATTCATTTTTATATCATTCCTTCTTATTCTTTTCTAGGATCTATTTTCTTAACTGCTTCGTCAAATCTTCCATATGTACCTGATGCTTTTTCTATTGCTTCCATTGGGTCCATTCCTTTTTTGATGTTGTCCATCATTTTTCCCATATGAACATATTTATATCCTATAATTTGGTCATCTTTGTCTAAACCTAATTCTACTATATATCCTTCTGTTAATTGTAAATATCTTGGTCCTTTTAATGTACTTGAATATATTGTACCAACTTGTGAAGTATGTCCTTTTCCTAAGTCTTCTAGTCCTGCTCCTACTGGAAGTCCTCCTTCAGAAAAGGCTGTTTGTGTTCTTCCATATACTATTTGTAAGAATAATTCTCTCATAGCAGTATTTATAGCATCACAAACTAAGTCTGTATTTAATGCTTCTAATATTGTTTTTCCTGTTAATATTTCTCCTGCCATAGCTGCTGAGTGTGTCATTCCTGAGCATCCTATTGTTTCTATTAAAGCTTCTTGAATTACTCCGTCTTTTACATTTAATGTTAATTTACAAGCTCCTTGTTGTGGTGCACACCATCCAATTCCATGTGTTAGTCCTGAAATATCTTTTATTTCTTTTGCTTTTACCCATTTTCCTTCTTCTGGTATTGGTGCTGGTCCATGGTCTACTCCTTTTGCTACTTTACACATTTCTTCTAATTCCTTTGAATAAATCATTTTAATTGCTCCTTTCAATTTTTGTAATTGGAATAAATCCATATATATATTTTTTAGGATCATATCCTAAATTTAAAAACTATTATTTGTATTTTTATTTTTCATTTTTTCCTTATTATTTTGTATTTAATCTGTATTTTTAAATTGTTTTTCATTTTGCAATTTTAATTTAAAATATAAATTATTTTTGACTAATATCTTTTTTTATTTTTGTTTATTCTGATTATCTTCATTCTCTTCATCTAAAAAAGACAGAATTTGATTTTTCATTGTTTTACGTTTTTCATGTTCTTCTACTTTTTTATTTGCTGATTCTGTTTTTTCCTCAAATTCAGTATTTTCTGAAGTATCAAAGTCAATTATATTTTTTATATCTCTTATATAGATTCCAGATTGGTAGGTTTCTTCTCTTACAAATTTTTTTGCTCCTGTAAGATATCTTTTTAAAATTTCTCTTTCTTCTTTATTTAATTGTTCCATTCCAATTCCTAAATATTGATATCTCCAAATTATGTGTCTGTCATAACTAGAATATTCTGAATGTTCTAGGTCATCATATTTGTATTCTATTTTAAAAATAGAATTTTCTATTGATATTGTTATATTACTCCATGTTTCTCCTAATTCTATTTTTTTGTATTCGTCCCTTAATCCTTTTATTCTTTTATATAAGATTTCTACTAATTGTAGATATTCTTTTTCATCAATATTAAATTTACTTGGAATTTCATAGACATTTACAGGATTTTTCTTTAAAATTCCTTTTGGAATATAGTAAAAGAATAATTCTCCTGTAACTTTTCCATTTTCTTTGTCTATGAATGATGCATAGAGATATAATTTTTCCCACTTATCTGGAATCATATAATATATTTTTCTTTGTATGTCTTCATAAATTTCCTTTGTTTTTTTAGTTTGTTTTAACATTTTTCCCTCTTTTTAAGTTTTTTATTATAGTTATTATTTTATTAGCAAACTTTCTCCTGTCATTTCTTGTGGTTTTTCTAGTCCCATTAGTTCTAACATTGTTGGTGCCAAATCTGCTAGTTTTCCATTTTCTTTTAATTTATAGCTTGGATTATCTGTTATTAAAATAATTGGCACTGGGTTTGTTGTGTGTGCTGTATGTGGTTCTCCTGTTTTGTAGTCTATCATTTGTTCTGCATTTCCATGGTCTGCTGTTATTATTAGATTTCCTTTTTTCTCTTCTATTACTTTTACTATTCTTCCTACACATTCATCTACTGCTTCTACTGCTTTTATTGCTGCTTCTAAGCTTCCTGTGTGTCCTACCATGTCTGTGTTTGCAAAATTTAAGATTACAGCATCATATTTGTCATTTTCTAATGCTTCTACTACTTTATCAGTTACTTCATATGCACTCATTTCTGGTTTTTGGTCATATGTTTCAACTTTTGGTGATGGTACTAATATTCTGTCTTCTCCTGGATATTGTTTTTCTTCTCCTCCATTAAAGAAGAATGTAACATGTGCATATTTTTCTGTTTCTGCAATTCTTAATTGTGTTAATCCTGCTTTACTTACTACTTCTCCAAATGTATTGTGTAATGTTTCTTTTTTGAATGCTATATGAACATTTGGCATTGTTTCATCATAGTTTGTGAAACATACAAAATATACATTCATTTTTTTAGTTTCAAATTCATTAAAGTCTTTGTCTACTATTGCTCTTGTTATTTCTCTTGCTCTGTCTGGTCTAAAGTTAAAAAATATTACTGAATCATTTTCTTCTATTTTTGCTATTGGTTCTTCTCCATTACATATTACTGTTGGTTCTACAAATTCATCAAATACTTCTTTTTGGTATGAATCTTCTATTGCTTTTACTGCTGAATTTGCTTTTATTCCTTCTCCTTTTACTAGAGCATCATAGCATTTTTGTACTCTTTGCCATCTTTTATCTCTATCCATACTATAAAATCTTCCTGATATACTTGCTATTTTTCCTATTCCTTTTTCTTGCATTTTTTCTTGTAATTTTATTATATATCCTTCTGCTGATGCTGGTGGTGTGTCTCTACCGTCTAAGAAGCAGTGTACATATACATCTTCAAAGTCTCTTCTTTTTGCAAGCTCTAATAGACCATATAAATGTCTTATATGGCTGTGTACTCCTCCATCTGATACTAGTCCTAAGATGTGTAATTTTGAATTATTTTTTTTGCAATTTTCTATTGCTGAAATTAGTTCTTGATTAGAGAAAAAGTCTCCATCTTCTATTGATTTTGTTATTCTTGTTAATTCTTGGTATACAATTCTTCCTGCTCCAATATTTGTGTGTCCTACTTCTGAATTTCCCATTTGTCCATCTGGTAATCCTACATATTTTCCACTTGTATAGATGTCTGTATTTGGGTATTTTTTCATTAGTTTGTCAATATTTGGTGTGTTTGCAAGTTTTATTGCATTTCCGTCTTTATTTGGATTGTCTCCAAAACCATCTAATATCATTAACATTGTTACTTTATCTTTCATTTTTTCATCCTTCCATCTTTTTCTATTATTTTGTTATTTATGAAGATTTAAATTTTAATATTTATATCTTTATCCTAGAAACTAATTCTTCATGCTCTTTTGTTTTTTTACTTTTTTCTTCTTATTTTTCACTTTAGACGTGTACTTTCTTTTAAATTTAAGTTAATATAAATTCTTTTGTATATTTAATTGTTTATATTTTATCTTTTTGTATCATTTAATTTTTCATATTTCTTTTGTTTTTTAGTTATCTTTTGGAAATAATTTTGTGATTTTTCTATTTTTCTTATGTTTATTTATCAAAGTTAACAATCTTAGAAAATTCTTCTGGGTCAAGACTTGCTCCTCCAACTAATCCTCCGTCTATGTCTGACATTGTGAATAGTTCTTTAGCATTTTTTGACTTTACACTTCCACCATATTGTATTATAACTCTATCTGCTGTGTTTTGTCCATAATTTTTTGCAATTTCATTACGTATTTCTTTTATTGAGTTATTTGCATCTTCACTTGTTGCTGTTTTTCCTGTTCCTATTGCCCAGATTGGTTCATATGCAATTATTGTGTTTTCTACTTGTTCATTTGTTAGTCCTTCTAATGCAAGTTTTGTTTGATTTGTTATTATTTTTGCTGTTTCTCCATTTTCTCTTTGCTGTAATGTTTCTCCAACACATACTATTGGTTTTAATCCATTTTCAAATGCTGCTTTTACTTTTTTGTTTACTGTTTCATCTGTTTCATTAAAATATTGTCTTCTTTCTGAATGTCCTATAATTACATATTCTACATTTATTGCTTTTAACATTTTTGGTGATACTTCTCCTGTATATGCTCCTTTTTCTTCAAAGTGCATATTTTGTGCTCCTATTTTTATATTTGTGTTTTGTGCTGTTAATAATGCATAAAATAAATCTACATATGGTACACACAATACTACCTCATTATTTGTATCTTTTACTAATTTTGATAATTTTTCAATATATTCTATTGCTTCATTTGGAAGCATGTTCATTTTCCAGTTTCCTGCTATTACTTTTTTTCTCATAGGGGATTCCTCCTTATTTTTTATACTTGGATACTTTTTTGTAGAAATTCATTTGTTTTATTTTTTACAATTTCTATTATTTCTTTGACTGTATTTTCTGTGTAATCATTGTATAGAATATAGTCAAATTGTTCTCTTAAGTTTTTGTCTTTTTTAAAATTTTCTATATGTTCTTTTATTTCTTCTATCCTTTTTATCTCTACTTCTTTGGATAGATTTCTTTCTTTTAATTTTTGTATTGCTGTTTCTATATTTTTGGGAATCATATATATTGCAAAAATGTCTTTTACTTCTTTTCTAAATTTATATATATTTGAGTAGTGAAGTTCTACGACACTTAAACTGTCTGATTCCATTTGATTTCTTGGATAACCATATTTATTCCCTAACATTTCAAATGTTGCTACTATTTCTTTTTTGTTTTTTAAATCTTCAAATTCTTTGTCTGTAACATATTTTTTGTCTATTCCTTCGACTTCTCCTTCTCTTTTCTTTCTTGTTGTTACTATTGTTTGTAAGTCTATTCCTAGTATATTATGAATTTGATTTTTTAAATATGATTTTCCTACTCCTGTTACTCCCGCTAATGCTATTACCATTTTTTCCTCACTCTTTTATTTTTCTTGAATATTTTTTTCTTTTTTGCCATTTTTTTCGGCATATATCTCTTTTATTCTATCAAAAAGTTTTTCATATCTTTTGTCATATGGAAATTTTGTTTTTCCTTGTCTTATCATTTCAAATACTTCTTCCATATCAAGCCATTCTATGCCTTCTACTTCTTCTTTTTGTGTTGTTATTTTTTCTATTTTTGTTTTTAATGCATAAAATTGTATGAAAAATTTTCTTTCTTTTTCTTTATCTTTAAAGATTAAATCTAATTCATCTAATTTTATTAGATTTTGGCTTGCTTCATTTCTGGCTTGTTCTCGTTCTTCTTGTGTTCCTCTATGTAGTTCTTCTACATATTCACTTATCATAGCTTGAGTTGGTGTTTCATTATTATCAATGTGCCCAGAGCATAAATCATATGCTCCGGCATTTATATTTGTATTTGCTCTTTTTTCTACAAGAATTTTTCCTTCATTATTTATTACAAAACATGAAACTCCACCTAGATAATGCTTATTGTTTGCCTCTTTTATTGTTCTTCCTTTATATACTTTTTTGCCTTCTTTACCTTTTTCATATATTTTGTAAAATTTTTCTTGTCTTGTTTCTCTTCTGTCTTTATAGTTGTTTAGTTGTAAAGATTTTTGAAATTCGTTCATTGTTTTCATCCTTTTGCTTTTTATTTGTCTTGTAGACATTCAATTCCTGGTAACTTTTTACCTTCTAAAAATTCAAGTGATGCTCCTCCACCTGTTGATATATGTGTCATTTTATCTTCTAATCCTGCTTTTTTAACTGCTGCTGCTGAATCTCCTCCACCTATTATTGTTGTTGCATCTAATTCTGCTAATGCTTTTGCTATTGCATTTGTTCCTATTGCAAATTGGTCAAATTCAAATAGTCCAAGTGGTCCATTCCATACTACTGTTTTTGCTGTTTTTAGTTCATCTGTAAACATTTTTATTGTTTCTGGTCCAATATCAAATCCTTCCCAGTCTGCTGGAATTTCTGTCCATTTTACGATTTTGCTTTCTGTGTCTTCTTTGAATTCTTTTCCTACTTTTGTGTCTACAGGTAATAATAATTTTACTCCTTTTTGTTTTGCTTTTTCCATTGCTGATTTTGCTAAATCTAATTTATCTACTTCACAAATTGAATTTCCTACTTCATATCCTTGTGCTTTGAAGAATGTGTATGCCATTCCTCCTCCAATCATTAACGTGTCTACTTTTTCTAGTAAACTATCTATTACTCCTATTTTGTCTGATACTTTTGCTCCTCCTAATATTGCTACAAATGGTCTTTCTGGATTGTTTACTGCATTTCCTAAGAATTTTAGTTCTTTTTCAATTAAGAATCCAGATACTGCTGGTAAGTAGTCTGCTATTCCTGTTGTTGATGCATGTGCTCTATGTGCTGTTCCAAATGCATCATTTACAAATACTTCTGCCATTGATGCTAATTTTTTTGCAAATTCTGGGTCATTGTCTGTTTCTTCTTTATGGAATCTTACATTTTCTAGAAGCATTATTTCTCCTTCTTTTAAGTTTAATGCTTTTTGTATTGTTTCTTCTCCTATTACATCTTTTGCCATTATTACTTCTTTATTTAATAATTTTGATAATTCTTTTGCTACTGGTTTTAATGAAAATTCTGGTTTAAATTCTCCTTTTGGTCTTCCTAAATGTGATGCAAGTATTATTTTGCAATTTTGCTCTAGTAGGTATTTTATTGTAGGTAATGCTGCTACAATTCTTGTGTTATCTGTTATATTTTGGTTTTCATCCATTGGTACATTAAAGTCACATCTTACAAATACTCTTTTTCCTTTCAAATCGATATCTTTTACAGTTTTTTTATTCATTATGAATCCCTCCTAAATTTAAACTCTATTTACATTATGCCCGTTTTCTTTGAATACAATACTATTGTATATCATATGGGGGGATTTTTCAAGTGATTTTTTTAGAAAAAGTTGTGGCTTGGCCTTTATTTTGTATCTTAATGTTTTTTATTATTATCTGTAATTCTTCTTTTGTATCTAATCTTCCTTCTATATAAACAATATCTTTTTCTTTTAGATGTTGAAAACACCAATCTGCTATATTATTATATCCTATTATTCTTATTCTACTTCTATTTTCTAACTCAATATAAAATATTATTATTGCATTTTTATTTTTTTCTAACATAAATTCATATTGTATTTTAGTTATTATTTTCCCTTTTATAAAACATATATTCATTTTATTCCTCTTTATATTTATAATTCATAAAATATATATATTCAATAAATATTATCTACTAATATATATTTTATTGATACATTTTTACCTCAGCATTTTTATTTAACTAAAAAAACACCTTCGGAAGGAATAAATCTCTTTAATACTAATACTTTTACTGAATTTATTCCTTAAAATAAATTATCTGAAAATGTATTAGAGTGTGACCCTGAAACCGATGTTGTTGTTGCTGTTGTCTGGATTGTTGTAATTGCGATTGGATGCTGGATTGTTGTCTCCTGAATTGTTGTAATTGCCACCTCGATTAACTCTATTATCGGTATCATAGGCTTTTGATTTATCCCTAATTTTTTTAATTGTCTATATAAAATAATCTACTCTTTAATTCATATACATTTGCATATTTTATATACCCAAGATGTCCTGCTATATATTTTTTTGCTTCTTTACTTGTTATTTTTCCTGATTTTACTTGTTTTTTTAAATATTTTACTTTGTTTTTTAATTTTCTTTTTCCTTTATCTCTTATTTTCATTCTATATTCATTTATTTTATATCCACAAAAATTTACCCCTTGCTTATTTTTGAATATTTGTGTTTTCTTATTTAATTCTAATTCTAAATTTTCTCTTAAAAATTTTTTTATTTTTTCCAGGGCTTCTTTTGCTTCTCTTTTTGTTTTTACAATTACTATACTATCATCAAGGTATCTGCAATAATATTTTATATGTAATTTATGCTTAATGTATTGGTCAATTTCATTTAAATATATATTTGCAAACATTTGTGATGTATAATTACCTATTTCTAATCCTTTTTCTCTTTTTTGGGTATATAAAATCTTTTGTATTAAATTCATTAGTTTTTTATCTTTTATTTTCCTTTGTAAAATATTTAATAATATTTTTTTATTTATATTATCAAAATATTTTGCTATGTCCATTTTTAGTATGTAATATTCTTTCCATATTGTTTTACATTTTTTCATAGTTTTTTGTATATATATCGCAGCTTTATGCATCCCTCTATTTCTTATACAAGCATATGATGTATTTATAAATTGTGGTACAAATGCTGGTTCTAAAAAATTATCTACTATCCATCTATGTACTATTCTATCTATATATCTTGATTTTTCTATTTTTCTTAATTTAGGCTCTGTTACATAAAATTCTTGATATCCTCCATGTTCATATGTACCAGTTTTTAATTTTTGTAGTAACCATAATATATATTCTTCTTGTTTTAAATTGAATAAAATTATTTCTTTTCTTAATCCTTTTCCCTTCTTACATCTTGTATGTGCTTGCAATAACTTTTCATATGTTAAATATTGGTCAAACTTATTTCTTATAGTGTGTGGCATAATATTTAAATAATCCTCCTATTATTTTTCCTATTTCTCCTATCATCTTTATTGATATATTAAATTTTTTTGAATCTATCCATCTATTTTTATATAAAATTCTTAATAAACATCTTTGTATATTTAGTTCTGCATCAATTTTATTTAAATAATATAACCATTTGCTTATATGTATTTTTTGAATATAATATATATCTTCAAGTGTTTCATACATTATTTTTTTATATTCATTTCCTATATTAAATTTTTCTGTTCTGGGTATTTTATTTAACATTTCTATAATATATTGTATATATCTTTCACATTTTGGTATTAACTTTAGCTCTTCCTTTTCATTCATCTTTTTCTCCTACTATATATTTTTCTATTAGGTTATTTAGATATTGATTTAATATTTTTTCTATGTATTTTATATCTTTTTCTAATTGTAATTTCTTTTCTATTATTCTTATATACTCTTCTTGATTAGTTTCATTTATTTGTTCTATTATTGGTATAGTATTATTTGAAGATAATGTTATTTTATTTCTATTTTCTATTCTTTTATGATAGTTACAACTTTCACAATTTTGTTTTTCTTCTTTTATTATATATGTGCCTTCATCTTTTCTGCTTCTTTCTATAAATTGTTCTTCAACATTTTTATATTCTCCTTTTGAATAATCATAAATAATATATTTGAAGTCTTTCTTCTTTAATTCTGTTTCAAATTCTTGTATTTTTGACTCTGCTATTCCTATTTTGCAAGTTTGATTTGTAAAGCATATTCTGTTTAAATTAAATTCTTTACTTAAAATTATTGCATCATTTCCAGTTGCATTATAAAATATTCCATTTTTTACCATTATTATATATTCTGGATATTTCTGCTTTAATATTTTTAATCCTTCATTTAATTTCATTCTGGTAATATTCTCCCCTTTCAAGCAAAAAAATAAGTACCACGTTAGTGGTACCACGTTAGTGAATTGCATAATTTTATGGAACTCCTTTTTAAGGAGTCCAAAAAATTATGCAGTTTATTAACTTGTTACTATAGCTTTTTTATTTCTTCTCTACTTTTCAAAATTTATGCTTTATTTCTATTTATTCTGTTAATAAACTTTTTCTCTACTGTTCTTATTCAATTTTTGTTAATCTAATTTTATGTTAAGTTCTGGTTTCGTATTTTTTCTCATTTTCAGTCCTACAAATAAAGTGTGACCCTGAAACCGAGGTAGTTGTTGCTGAAGTCTGGACCGTTGTAATAGCGAATGGATGCTGGATTGTAGTCTCCTGAATAGTCGTAATTGCCACCTCGCTTAACTCTACTATCGGTATCAGAGGCTTCCATTGTCCATTCATATACATTTCCTGCCATATCATAGATATTTTTTATTGCATATGTTTCTTGATCTCCTGTTTTTGCAATATTTCCTGTATAATTTCCTTGATTTTCACTGTTTTTAACATATCCTTCAGCTCTTCCATTTACATAGTTACTATCTATGAAGTTCATTACTGCATCCCATTGTACTCCATAACATAATGTACTTTTCACATTTGTTTCTGTATTTTTGTTTTCAGTATATATATTGTTATACATACTTCTTGCTACTTTTACTGCTCCATCTTTTGTCTCATCTCCTGGTAATCCATCATTTGGTGATGTTTCAGCAGATGTTCCTCCCCATGGAATAAAGTTCCATACTCCTACTCCTTGTTTTGATACTGGTTTTACACTTCCATCTTGGGTTTGTTTATTTGTGTCATTTGTTGTTGTAGATCCTGTTGTTCCTTTTATCCCTGCTTCATATCTTGCTATATAAAATCCTCCATATTTGTTTACACTACTGTACATTGCTATACTTTCTGTTGTTCCGTTTGTTGTGTTTTGTGTATTTGGTAATCCTGGCTCCGTTCCCTCTGTATTTGCTCCTGCTTCTCTTGATGGTTTTTCATGTACGCTTGAGTCTAACATATTATCTAGACTCCCCTCATAATATCCTTCTATCAAATGAAAATCTTCATAATTTTGCACTGGCACCCATACAAATTGACTTCCTTGTGTTACTGGGTCACTTGTTGCGTCTTCTATTACTAGTCCATTTTGCCATCCATTACTATCATTCCATTTTGCTGTTTCTGTGTCTACTGCTTTGAATCCTTTTGGTATTGTTGGATTATTATATGCTCCTTCTTCTCCATTTATTGTTGTGTCTTCTTCTGCCTTTTCTCCCACTTCTATTCCTCCCGTGCTTGTTCCTGATAGTGTTCCGTTCCAGATGTCTCTCACTGGTATTTTGTATTCATCTTGTGTTGTTAATGTTCTGTCTAATATATTTTCTTCATTACTTAGTGTTCCATATTTTGGTGTTAGTATTTGTTCTAATTCTTCTGCTGTTGGACTTTCTCCCATTTTTTCTGTTTGTTTTGCTAGTATGTCTACTCTTGCTTGGTCTATTACTTCTGCTTTTGCATTATCCTCTCTTGCTTTTGTGGCATTTGTTAGTATTCCATTTGGTCCGCTTAGAGCTGCTATTGTTACTCCGGCTAATATTAGTAAAACAATGATTGTAAGTACTAAAGCAATTAAAGTTATACCTTTATTAGGTTTTAAATGTTTTTTTGCTATTTGCATTTTCCTTTTTCTCCCTTCTTTTGTTTTTTATTTTTTGTACTTTTGTTTTTTTTGTTTTTTTCTTTTTCTCTAATGCTATACTAATTATAGTTTTTATTTTTTTTGCTTTCTAAACATTTTTTACATCTAAACTATTCCTGTAAATAGTTTTCCCTCTATATTTATTTTTTATTCCTAATAAAGATATTTATTTTTCAAGGTGCTTTTTTCTATTTACAAAAATAATTTTTATGCATTTTTATTTTATATTTTTTGTTATAATAAGTCAATAATTTATTTCAACTTTTTTTAACTTATTTTCCCCATTGAATTATCTATTTTTTTATTATATAATTATACAAAATTTAATATAAGGAGTACTCAATGCAAAACTATAATTTTAAAACAAATTCAGAAGATGAAACAATGAAATTAGGAGAAAAGTTAGCAAAATTATGTGTTCCAAAAGATATTATTGTTCTTTCTGGAGAACTAGGTGCTGGTAAAACAAAATTTACGGAGGGCTTTTTAAAATATTTTGGATTAGATGATGAAATTTCAAGTCCTACTTTTACAATTGTTAATGAATATACAAAAAATGATATAAATATTTATCATTTTGATGTATATCGTTTAGAAGATTCTTCTGAATTTTATGAAATTGGTGGAGATGAATATTTTGAAAATGGTATTTGTTTAATAGAATGGGGCGAGTTAATTGATGATGCTATTCCAAAAGACCATTTAAAAATTCAAATTTCTAAATCTGATGAAAATGATAATGTGCGAATTATAAATATAACTTCATATGGTAATAGATATGATGTTATGTTAGATAATCTAAAGGAGGAAGTTTAAAGTGAATATACTTGCTATTGATACATCTAGCAAATTATGTAGTGTTGCTGTTTTAAATGATAAAAATTTAATCGATAAAATTGAATGTGATAATGGGTTGACTCATTCCGAGACTCTTATGCCTCTTATACAAAATTTATTAGATAAAAATAATCTTTCATTAAAAGATATGGGATTATTAGTTTGTGATATTGGGCCTGGGTCTTTTACTGGAATTAGAATTGGTGTTGCTACAATTAAAGCATTTTCTGATAGTCTTAATATTCCTGCAATAGGTGTTAATTCTTTGGAATGTTATGCACATAATGTACATAGATGTGGACTTGTTTGTAGTATGATTGATTGTAAAAATGAAAATTGTTATTTTGCACTATATAATTTTGATAATGATATTTGTAAAACTTTGGAAGCTCCTCAAAATAATTCGATTTATAAATGTATTGATTTGTTAAAAAATAATTATTCTGGGATTCCAATTACTTTTGTTGGTGATGGAAGTAAAATCTATATGGATATATTAAAAAAAGATTTTGAAAATGCAATATTTTTAAGTGATGAAGAAAATATTTTAAATATATATAATTTAGGCTTAATTGGTTTTGATGTTTTTGATGAATATAATTCAAAATCTTTGGATTTGCCTCCTTTACTACCTTTATATTTAAAAAAGCCCCAAGCTCAATATCAGTTGGAGTCTAAAAAATTAGAAATTAAAAAGATGAATATTTCTGATTTGGATTCTATTGATATGAATGAATTTGATGATTTTTGGAATATCTCTAATTTAAAAAATGATTTATTGTCTGAGAATTCTATATGGTTTATTGCTAAAATTGAAGATGTTGTTATTGGTTTTGTTGGGTTTAAAAAAGTTTTTGACGAAGCAGAAATAATGGATATTGCAGTTCATAAAAATTATAGAATGCAAGGCATAGCAAGTCAAATGTTGGCTTATATGATAAATGAAGCTAAATTGATGAATATTAAAAGAATAAATTTAGAAGTAAATGAAAAAAATCTTCCTGCTTTGAATTTGTATAAAAAATTTGGTTTTATAGAAATTGGTAGAAGAAAGAAATATTATGGTGATTTAGATGCTATTTTAATGAGGGATTGAGGGACGGTCCTTAAAATCCCTCCTAGGAGGGATTTTAAGGACCGTCCCTCAATCCCTATTCTCTAAAAAATGCTTCAAATTCTTTTTCGTTTACTTTTTCTTGTTTTAATAGTGTTTGTGCTATTAGGTCTAATTTGTCTCTGTGTTCTATTAGTAATTTTTGTGCATTGTTGTATGCTTCGTCTATTAGTGATTTTACTTCTAGTCCTATTTTGTCTCCTATGTCTTCTCCAAACATTTGAATTTCATATGGTTCTTTTCCTTGGAAGTCTATTGGTCCTAGTTTGTCACTCATTCCATATTTTGTTACCATGTCTCTTGCAATTTTTGTTGCTACTTCTATGTCATTACTTGCTCCTGTTGATATGTCGTCTAGCACTAGTTTTTCTGCTGCTCTTCCTCCCAGTAATGCTATTAGTTTTTCTTTCATTTCTGTTTTTGAGATATAGTATTTGTCTTCATCTGTTTTATACATTGTGTATCCACCAGCTACTCCTCTTGGTATTATTGATACTTCTTTTACATTTGATTGTGTTGGTAAGTATCTACTTACTACTGCATGTCCTGCTTCGTGGTATGCTGTTAGTTTTTTGTCTTTGTCAGATATTACTCTTTCTTTCTTTTCTAGTCCTACTGTTACTTTCTTTACAGCTTCTTCTATGTCATCATTTTCTATTTCTTCATGATTATTTTTTGTTGCTAAAATTGCTGCTTCATTTAGTATGTTTGCAAGTTCTGCTCCTGTGAATCCTGCAGTATCTTCTGCTATGCTTTCTAGATTTACATCACTTGATAATTTCTTTTCTTTACTATGAATTTTTAATATTTCTAGTCTTCCTTTTAGGTCTGGTGTTGGTATTGTTATTTGTCTGTCAAATCTTCCTGGTCTTAGTAATGCTTTGTCTAACATTTCTGGTCTGTTTGTTGCTGCTAATACTATTATTGTTTCTTCTGAACTAAATCCATCCATTTCTACTAGTAATTGGTTTAATGTTTGGTTGTTTTCTGTTTCTGCTCCACTGTTTGATGTTCTTCTTGATCCTATTGCATCTATTTCATCTATAAATACTATACATGGTGCTAGTCTTCTAGCTTTTTCAAATAATTTTCTAACACGTGATGCTCCTAATCCTGCAAACATTTCTATGAATTCTGAACCACTCATTGATATAAATGGTACATTTGCTTCTCCTGCTATTGCTTTTGCAATTAGAGTTTTTCCTGTTCCTGGTTTTCCATATAGTAAAACTCCTCTTGGTATTTTTGCTCCCATTTTTGTATATTTTTCTGGTTTTTTTAGGAAGTCTACTATTTCTATCATCTCTGCTTTTTCTTCTTCTAATCCTGCTACATCATCAAATGTTACTTTTGTTTTTCTTTCTGTTTCTTCATATACTTTTCCTTTTTCTCCTAGTCCTTGTAATTTAAATATCATTATAAATAATGCTAGCATTATTATTGTTGGTAGTAAGTTTAAAATTATTGTTGGTATTTGTATCCATATACTTCTTGGCTTTTGGATTAGTTCTATTTCATTTCCTTCTGCTACTTTAGTTTGTATTAAGTCTATAAATGATTCTGTATTTGGTACTATTGATGTTTTTTCTTCTTCGACATTTCTCATTTTTACTTTTACTGTTGTACTTCCTGTTGTCATTTCTACTTTTTCTACATTGCCATATGAGATTTCTTTTATTAAATCTGTGTATGCAAGTGTGTTTTCATCTTCTTCCTTTTTTTCTTGAGATAGCCAAATTGCTAATGCTGATATAATAACTAAAGCTATTATTAAAATTGTTAAACCAACCCATAATTTGTTTTTTTCATTTTTTTCATTGTTCTGATTTTTTCTATTCTTTTCTCCCAATTTCTTCATCCTTTCTTATATATTATTTGTAAGATTTATTTTTTAATTCTGGATTTTGGGGTCTGTCCCCTTAATCCCTTTTTAGATTGAATCATTACATGTTCCTGCTTCTCCATTTTCTTGTTTTTCTTTTTTGTCTTTTTGTTCTTCTTTATTTTTTTCTTTTTCTTCTTTTTGTTCATTTTTTTCTTCGTTTTCGTCTTCTTTGTCTTTTCCTTGTTTTTTGTTTTCATTTTTTTCTTCTGTTTCTCTTCTTTGCATGTTTTCTCTTACCTTTTTTTGTACTTCTTGTATTTTTATTATTTCCATTTGTCTTTTTATTGTTTCAGATTTTAGAATTAGTATTGCTGCTATTAGATATATTGTTGCGATTGATATATACATTGGTTCAAAATATTTTATTGTAAATGGTGTAAATATATTTATTCCTAGATATATCATGTATAATATTGTTGAAAGTGTTATTGAATATATTGACATATTAAATATTGCTACATATCTCATACGTAGTTTTGTCATTAGATTTACTATGCATCCAAATATGCTTACAAATATTACATATGTTATAAGATTTAGGAAGTATATTACAAATGTATATATAAATATCATTACAAATACACTTGCATATAGACTATATATTTGCGAGCTATTTATAAAATTTACAACTGTTTCTTTATTAAATGATGTTATTCCCATTTGTCCAAATAGTTCTCCATAATTATAACTTGCTATTCCTATTACTGATTGGGTTTTTACTTTGATTTGATCTTTTAAAATTACTACCCCATTTCCGCTTTGTGTTATTTCATTTGTATATTCTGTTATTTTTTGTTCATCTTCTAGATTTGTATCTATTATAATTTTTCCAAATTGTTCGTTATTATCATAGATTATTGGATTTTCTGATTCTATATTTAACTTTCCATCTTGATATATAAAATTAGGAAATTCATTTTTTAAATATTCTGCACCACTTTTTAGCATTTGGTTAAGATTATAAATTGTTCCTAAACATGAAATAATTGCAAATATAGCCACTAATTTTGCAAAGTAAGAAATGGCCTTTGGTAACCCCTCTGCTGCCATTTCTGGATACCTTTCTATTTTTACTATTGAATAATATACTTTTTTAAAAAATCCTTTATAAGTTTTCTCCTTCTTTTCTGGATTTTTTGGTTTAGTATCGATATTTTCTTTATTTTTCATATCTATTGATACTCCCTTCTTATACTGCTATCTATATAGCCTGGATATATATTAAATATAGCCTTATCTCCAACTTTTATATTTTTTTCTGTTATGTCAACACTTACATGATATGTTCCTATTCTTCCTAAGATTTTGCATTGTTTTCCTGCTATTTCTACAGTTTTATTTTGATTTTTAAAAAAGTCTTTTATATCTCTTACTATATATCTTAATTTATCTCTTATTCTAAAAGAATCTCTTCCTGTTTGTATGTTTATTCCATCCATATAACCACAAGGAATTACTGCTATTTCTGTTTTATTTTTTGTTTTGTAAGTATTTGAATATCCTATATTAAATCCTTTTGGTAATGTTTTTATTTCTGATACTTGTGATTCTAGATATCCTATTTTTTTAAGTCCTAATTCATTTGGTATTGATAATCTTCCTAAAAATGCTGAACCTATTCTTACAGCATTTAAATGCATATATGGGTATTTTATAAATGCTGATGAGTTACATACATGTAGCATTCCTGTGTTTATATTATTCATTTTTAATACTTCTATACAATCTATAAATCTTTTAAACTGTAATTTTGTATATTTTTCATCATAAAAAGATATTGAAAAATGTGTAAATGTTCCTTCTATTTTTAAATTTGATTTATCTTTTATGGCTTCTATCATCTTTTCTCTTTCTGAATATATAAAACCATATCTGCCAAATCCTGTATCAATTTTTAAATGTACTCTTATTTTTTTATCTAGTTCTTGTCCAATTTCATTTGCGATAATTGCTGATTCTTCTGAGCCTATTGTTAATATTACATTATTTTCAACAAGTAGTTTTACATCTTCTTTTATTGATGTTGATGATAACATTAACAAATTTTGCTTTATACCTGCTTGTCTAATGTTTAATGCTTCTTCTACTGTTGCTACTGCAAAAAAATCTATTCCTTGGTCAATTAGAAATTTTACATATTCTACTAAATCTAATCCATATCCGTTTCCTTTTACAACCGCTATTATTTTGGCATATTTACCATTAAGGCTAGAGGGATTTAGGGACGGACCTTAAAATCCCTCCTAGGAGGGATTTTAAGGTCCGTCCCTAAATCCCTCTTTTTAGTTGTCTTATTTTTCTAAATGTTTTTTCTGCAAATTTATATAATTTATATTTTATTGGTTTGTATGGAATGTAAATTTCTCCTAAAAATTCTGTAAATTTTCCTCCAAATCCTTTTTTGAATCTATATAGACCATATTGTGGGTGTGACTCGTCTACTATTCCTGATACTCCTCTGAAGTCATAGATGTCATCATGTCTTGCTATTGCCATTTTTATCATTTCCCATTGTAATAGGTAGTTTGGCATTAGGTTTCTGTGTTCATTACTACTTGCTCCATATAGATACCATGTTTTGTTTCCATAAAAAATTGGTATGACTCCTGAAATTGGTTTTCCATCATAATATGCCATTAGTACTTTCATGTGTTCTGGGGCTAGGTTATCATACATTTTTTCAAAATATTCTAGTGGTCTTATTATAAATCCATCTCTTGCTCCTGTTTCCACCATTATTTTGTGGAAATCTTTTAAATCTTCTCTTGTTCCCTCTTTTACTGTTACACCTTTTCTAATTGCTAAACGTATATTGTATCTCCATTTTTGATGAAATCCTGCCATTACTTCTTCTTCTGTTTTTCCTTTTATGTCTAAACGAAAAACATATCTAGGTTGTATTTCATCCATAAAATCTTTTGCATCATCTTTTATTTTATATCCTAATTCTGTTACATATTTTCTAAACTCTTTATCATCACTTTCTATATCTGGCTCTATTCTTAAAACTATTGCTTTATATTTTTTTGCAAGTTCTTTTGCTCCATCTGTTAATTGTTTTAATACTCCTATGTCATGTATATCACATACTGGACCTCTTGATGCATACATTATATTTCCAAAAATGGGCATTTTTCTAATCCATACACATAATGAACCTATTATGTTTTTATTATCATCTTCTGCTAGTATTACTTCTGGTTTCCAATATGGCTTTTTTACTTCTGCCCATTCTAATGATTGTTGAAAATTACATCTTTCATGTCCTTCTAAAAATTTTTTATATTCTTGCTTTGATTTCTCATCTGTTACGAATCTCATACTATTTTGCTCCTCCTAGATTATTATTTACAATATATGTGTATTTTACACCATTATATCCTTTTTTACAAGCAATTTTTTAATCAATCTTTAATTCTTTTAAGATTCTGTGGCTTTCTTACAACTAATTTTCTTATTTCTGTAGAGTAGCCTCAAAAAAGTTATAATATATATTTTTAAAATTTTTTGTGTGATTGGAATGCTTGTAGCCCTTCTTAAGATAGAATAAATGAGGAATCGCGAAGAATGTAGCGAGAGGCTCGTTTGTTCTATCTTTAGAAGGGCTAAAGTGTGTATTGAGCCAAAAAATTTTAAAAATATATATTATAACTTTTTTGAGGCGGTTTATCTATACTTATAAACCGTAACATTTAAATCATAATATTATTACTTCTATGTCAAAATCTAGTAACTTTATTACTATTCTGTTACAGAATTGTTACCGAAGTATTGCATTTTTATTACAATTCAATTGACTTTTTCCAATTTTTAGTATAAAATATATATATATAAATACAAAAGCTTATATGAAATGCACAACTGAAAAGGAGTTGATAATTATGAGAGATAATACTTATTTACCAACTAACAATTTATCATTAACTGTAGTAAAAAATAATAAATTAACTGTTATAAATAAAATCTTTTATAGTACACTTAGAATTTTTTTAAAATCAACAATATATGCACTAGTCTTAATAGTATTAAATATAATCACCTAAAAAGAATCATTAAGTATTGAATTTCTTAATGATTCTTTTTTTATTCTATAATTTTTCTACTTTCTTTTATTTTATATTTTCCCTACTTTTATTATTTTCTTATTCTTTCATTTCTTCAGATAATTTATGTATCGCCTTTGTCTCTATTCTAGAAACATATGAACGAGAGATTCCTAACATTTTTGCAATTTCATGTTGTGTTTTTGGTTTGTGCCCATCAAGTCCAAATCTTAGCTCTATAATAGTTTTTTCTCTATCTTTTAATATTTCTTTTATTTTATTGTATAGAAGTTTTATTTTCATTTTGAGGTCAACTTCATCTTCTATATTTCTTTCGTCATTTTCTAATACTTCTTGCAATGTTACAACATTATCATCTTTATCTTTTCCTATTGGTTCATTTAAATATACTTCACTATTTAATTTTTTTGTTGCTCTAAGGTGCATTAAAATTTCATTGTCTATGCATCTTGATACATATGTACTTAGTTTGCTTCCTTTTTCTACTTTAAAACTATTTATCCCTTTTATCAGTCCTATTGTTCCTATTGAAATTAAATCTTCTTGTTCTACATTAGATGTTGCATATTTTTTTGCTACATGTGCAACTAATCTTAAGTTTTTTTCTATGAGTAAATTTCTTGCTTCTTCATCTCCATTTGCCATTTTTTCTAAGCATATTTTTTCTTCTTCTCCGAGTTAATGGCTCTGGAAATAGATTGCTCCCTTGAATATATCCTACAACAAAAACGGTTGTTTTTAAAAATTCTAAAAACCCAAAAAGGCTTAAACTGCATAGTGCTGTAAACATAAATGCACCTCCATTTTTCTATCTATACACATTATATGTGCTAGAAAAACAAAAGTGCATGACCCTTTATATAATTTCTTCATACTTAAGTAATTTTACTCTATTTGATATAAATTCTTGATTGTTTTCTTTTTCTATATTTTTTATTTTTGAACTGTTTTCTATTATTTTTTGATTTCTTTCTATAGTTTTTCCTAAATCTGTTGATAAATACTTTTTATTATCATCTGCAAATACTGTAACTAAAGGAGATGTTTCATCTTTTCCTTCTATTACACATCCTATAAAATTTGCTCCTGATGATATTCCTACTCCTAATCCTAATTCTTCTGAGAGTTTTTTTGACATGTTTATTGCGTCATCATCATTTATAAGATGTATATTATCTATTTTGTTTTTATCTAAAAGTTCTGGTACAAAATCGTCTCCTATTCCTTCTATTTTATGCTGACCTATAATTTCTCCTCCTGATATAATTGGCATTTTTTCTGGTTCTATTGCTATTGTTTTCATGTTTTTATATTTTTCTTTTAGTTTTTGACTAATTCCCATTAAAGTTCCACCTGTTCCAACTCCAGAAACAAATCCTGATATTTCATTTTCTGTATTTTGTAATTTTTCTAAAATTTCTGTTCCTGTAGTTTCATAATGTGCTAAGATATTATCTTTGTTTGAAAATTGATTAGTCCAAAAACCATTTATTTGTTTTGATAATTTTTCCGCTTCTTGTAAACATTTTTTAAATCCGCCATCTTTTCTTGATATTAGAATAACTTCTGCTCCATAGTTTTTCATTATTGCAATTCTTTCTTTACTTGCCCAATCTGGCATAAATATATATACTTTGTGTCCATATTTTTTTCCTAAGGCTGATAAAGATATTCCTGTGTTTCCACTTGTAGCTTCTATTATTGGCATATTTTCTTTTAATTCTTTTCTTTTTATTGCATTTTTTATCATGTATAAAGCTACTCTATCTTTAATACTTCCTGTTAAATTATAATATTCTAATTTTGTGTATAAATAATTTGTTTTTCCTTCATATTCATAGTAAATTTTTATTAAAGGTGTATTTCCAATAAGCATATAAATCTCTCCTTTCAATGATAGTTTTATGTAACTTTGAGATATTATATGCTTTTATTTTTTTAATATTTACAAATTTATCTGCGTTTTTATTTTTTTCTTCTTAGTATCCAGTCTTTTTCACATTTTACAGGTATTTTCATTATAACTTTTTGTTCTTTTACTCCTGGACTTATAAAATCTATTTCTTCATTTGTATCTATATCCCATAATTTTTCTATCTTGAATATTTCTGGTTCTAATTTATACGGTACAAGTAATTCTATTGTATCTCCAACACTTAATTTATTTTTTATTTCTACTATGCTTTTTTCTTTATCATACTCTACTATTTTTCCACCAAATTCGTATTCTTCATTATATTGTCTTCCTGAATAATCTTGTATGTCTTTATTATTTCTATCATTAAAATAAAATGTTGTTAGTGCTCTTGTTTTTACTTTTTCTAATTCTGCTAAATATTTTTTGTAATCATATTCTTGTGGTTTTTTTAGATAATCATCAATAGCATTCCTGTATACTCCTATAACACTTGCTATATAATATTCTGTTTTTAATCTTCCTTCTACTTTTAAACTGTCTACACCCATTTGAATGATTTCTGGAATTTCTTTTATTAGGCATAAGTCTTTTGAAGAAAAAATACTAGTTCCATATTCACTTGGCTCTATTGGCATAAATTCTCCTGGATTGTTTTTTTCTTCTGCATATAGATTATATGACCATCTACAACTTTGTGAACAACTTCCTAAATTTGCACTTCTTCCTGATAAAAAGTCACTTAAAAAACATCTTCCAGAAAATGCAAAACAAATTGCTCCATGTATAAACATTTCTATTTCCATATCTTTTGGTTTATTTTCCATTATATATTTTAATTGTTCTTTATTTAATTCTCTTGCCATTACTATTCTTTTAGCACCATTTCTGTACCAAAAATTTGCAGAGTGCATGCTCACTACATTTGCTTGTGTACTTATATGAATATCAACATTTGGTGCATATTCTCTTAATACATCTACTACTCCTCCATCTGCTACTATAATTCCATCTGGTTTTATTTTATTTAATAGTTTTGCCATTTCTATTATTTCTTCATATTTTTCATCCCAAGCAAATATATTTAATGTTACATATACCTTTTTCCCTATACTATGTGCATATTTTATTGTTTCTATTAAATCATCATTGTTCATATCTGCTCTTGTTCTTAAAGATAGTGATGATGTTC
>CAJFJM010000025.1:0-18181 GCA_904384245.1 uncultured Clostridia bacterium | reverse complement strand
TTTCAAAAGAACCTGCTGGTGCTAATAATTCAACCATTTTATTCATTCCCTTCTATAAAAAATTTGTCATTTCTAGGTTTTTATCTTTTTTATTATATATTGTTTATAAAATTATGTCAATGAATTTATAAATTTGTATTTTTTGACAAAATATGATATAATTAATATGTATGTGTAAAACTAGGAGATGATTTTATGTCGAATGAACATGAACTTTTTAAATCCTCTCTTTCAGTTCCTGTATTTGAAACATATAATAAAGCAATTTTTAATTTATTACATACAGCAGAATATGAAAACTATACTGATGTTGTGCTATCTACTCTCGGACAAGAACTCGAACAGCTTTTTAATCCTAAAGAAATGAGTTTGAAATACAGATATAAGTCTTTAAAAAGCTTTGAAAATAATAACAAGAAAGACTCCAAAATTGAAAAAAATGAGTTTCATTCAAATTTTAATAAGTTTATAACTTATGATATTATTGGAATGAGACTTGTTATAAATGAAATACCAGAGGATTTTAAATTAGATAAATATTTTATAGATAATTGTAAAAAAAAATTAAAAAGTGTTAAACAACAATTATTTGAATTAGAAAAACAATATTATTCTCATTTTACTGATGCTGATAAAAAATTTTTAGATGATTATATTAAAAAATCTAATAAACTTAAACATGAAATAGAATATTTAGAAAATTGTTGTAATTTTGATAATTTATTGTTGAAACGAAATCAAACACAAAGAATATTGGCTAATTTAAATAGTAATAATTCTAAATATTATAAAGGTGAAATTGAACATGCTAAAACTTTATTAAATAATTTAAATAATACCTTAGGTATGATTGCTGGAGATTATGCTATTGAACATATAATAAATACTTCTCCAAAATTAAAACAACTCGGAATCTATTTAAATAATGGTAGAAAAAAATTTTTCTATGATAAAACTGGATATACCGCTGTTCATTTTTGTTTGGAAAGTTCTAAATTTCCTCTATGGAAAGCAGAACTTCAAGATAGATCTTCTGAAGTTGAATATTTATCTAAATTTGTTAATATTACTCATAATAGCTTACCTGGCAAAAAAAGACGTTTAGAGAATTTACCTAATAAAGTTCCACATACTAAGATAAATGAATATTTAAAACATCATAGATATAGATTTTCTAGTTCAAAGCGTAATACAAAAGCTATTAAAAAATTTTTACAGAATCTTGATTATGTTATACCTCTTTATACTAAATATACTAAAAATGGTTATATTAAAAAATATACAAAATCAGAAAATGTGCGTCATTATTATAAAAAACTATTATTAGAAAATCCTGATTATAATAAAGAGTTAAAAACATTTTTAAAAGAATCAACTAATGATGAATTTTTACCAGAATTAAATGGTAATAGATTTAATAATGAAAAAACTATTTAAAGAAAGTTTGGTGATTTTATGCCTTATACACCTTTATCAAGAGAAGAATTTCAGGAAACACTTAAAAATATTAAAATAAACTTATCTGCAAAGAAAACAATTCCAGATGTAAATTCTAGCTCTTTGTCAAATTTATACAATGTTTTTACAGCTTTGGAAAATACTGCAATAGATGAGATTTCTTACGAATCTTTTAGAAGTTCAATTGAAAAATATTTTCCCAAAAATATTTCTTCTTATTTATTGACTAATGCTACTAAAAGACGTTTTAGAGATTTTGAAAGTATTTTTACATCTAATATACCTGAAAAGAACAAGAGTCAAAAAATTGAAAATTTTAAAAATAAATTAGATGGTTATGTTAAAAGAATTCAAGGATCTCCTACTGCAGAAGAATATTCTCTAATTTCTTTATCTAAATTTGTTAATTTAATAGCTAAACAAAAAAATGTATTAAGTCCACCTTTTACTATTAGATCATTTTTTAACAATCCTGTCCAAAAAAGCGATATAGAAATGCTTAATACTATTATCACTTTATATGTGTTAAAGCAATATCCTCAAATAAAAGATTCTTTTAATCAAGATGTCGAGGAAGCAAAAAAAGCTTTAAAAGATAATGGAACACATAGTGAAATTATGAAAAATAATTTTAAAAAATACATAAAGCAACCTTCAAACCTTGAATTTTTGAATTTATTAGAAATTGTAAGTCAAAATAATCCTATAGCATTATCAATCTTAAAAGAAGTTGATGATAGAGATAATTCTCAAAGAGGATTACTTTTTGTTAAAAACATTTCTGAATATTTAATTGATGATTATGCTATTCATAATGAAAATATAAGTCAGGAATATATTAAAAATTTTAATGCTTCTTTATATGAATCAGCTCGAAAAGAAGCTCCAGAGTGTACTTTATTTATTCCTGACAGAACAAAATCATTAAGAAGTGAACAGCATAATATGGAAAAAGAATATAAAGCTTTTTTAAAAAGTCTTATTCCTTCTAATCCTACTATAGGAATATCTTCTTCTGATGTTAAAGAACAATTTAATGTTGAAAAAATTGATAATGACTTTACTGGTTCTACTATAGTTTTAACTGATGTAAATGATTCTATTTATTTTGAAGGTTCTACAGAAGAGGAAAAAAATTTAATAAATTTGCGTAAAGAAAAAGAGAATAGAAAAGCAAAATTATATAAAATTCAAAACTATTTAAGGGATAATCCTTTTATAAGTGAAGAATTATATTTTCAAATATATATTGATTTATTAGAAGAATTTCAAAAAACTACATATCCTGAATGTTATGAAGAAAGATTAGATCCACAAGATGCAAATTCACTTACTTATAATGAAGCTATAGAAAAAGCATTGAAAAATTACTGGAATAAAGTTTCTTCTGAATCTTTTTCTACTCTTGCTTCTCCAGATGAAATGGACGATTTAAGTACAATAATTGAGCAACTCAAATTGAGAAATGATGATAAGTTTCAAAATGCTATGTTAGATGTTATAATTCCTAAAATTTTATCTAGTAGTCTTCTTCAACCTCATATTTCTTCTAATGAAAAAGAGGCTTTACCTAATTTAGATATATCTTGGGAAAAAACAAAAGATTCTAAAAAACCTAATGGTTTTTGTGCTAAGTATTATAAAGTATCATTACCTGTTGGTCCAAAAGGTAAAAAAATTGATATAGAACTACAGGCTTTGACTAAAATGCGTTATGATGATTCTAAAGGTGGAAATTCAGACCATAATAAACAAAAAGGAAAAAGGCCAAGTATAGAAGAATTGAAGATGTTCTTTGAATTATCTAATCCTAATGAAAATCCTGAACATCTTGACACTTATTTGGAAACCCTTGATTCTTATGTTTTTAATACAATTGAAGGTTTAAAAAACAAGACAGACTTATCAAAAGCTGAGCAATTAGCATTGCAAAGAGTTGAACATGCTCGAAATTCTATTAAAATGAGGGAATCTTTTCCTAGAAATGAAGAAAATAAAGATAAAAATGATATTCCATTAAAATCTGTCTTAATTCATTTTGCTGAATATTGGTCCCCTAAAATGAGAGTTACTAGTTCTGCACACCAATTATTTGAAAGAGGTGCTAAGGTTACAGCTAATAACTTGATAGAAACTTTTAGTGATGTATTAAGAAAACAAAATGACTTAACTTGCTTATCTCAGATTTTAATTGATAAATTGTCTGAATATGTTCAAAATACAAATTTAAGTCAGACTTATACAGAAAAAGATATTAGGAATTTTGTTAGAAAAAATTCTTGTGATGATGGACGTTAAAAAGTTTGCTGTAATACTGTTTTGCCAGAATAATACGGTAACTAAAATATGGAGTATTATACTATTTGTGGGTAGTAAAATACTCTATATTTTCATTTATATTAGATATTTGTTTTTGAATTGAAGTTTTTCTTCCATTTTGAACTTTTCTGTAAATTTTCTTTAAAGTTAAGAATTTTTTAATTTAGTAATGGCTAATCCATCTCCTACTTCTAAAATTTCTGTTTCTAAATTAGGGCTTTGCGTTGTTTCTTTTATATATTCTCTTAAATTTCTAACTGCTGTTCTTTGTTTATGTTTATTGTAATCACTCATAACATAGCCCTTATATAAAATATTATCTGCAAAAATTATTCCATTTTTATTTAACATTCTTAGTGCTTCTTTTAAAAAGAATGGATATTTTCCTTTTGCTGCATCAATAAAAATCATATCATATTTATTATTTAGATTTGGTAAGATTTCTACTGCATCTCCTTCATATATGTTTATGAATTTTTCTACTTCTGCTTTTTTTATATTTTCTTTTGCTTCTTTTACTCTTTCTGTTTCTCTTTCTATTGTATCTATTTGTCCATTTTCTGCTAAAAATTGTGTGAAACATATTGCAGAATATCCAACTGCTGTTCCTATTTCAAGTATGCTATTTAATTTGTGATTAGATATGTATTTTTTTATTGTTTCTAATGTATCATCCATTATAATTGGTATATGTTCTTCTAATGCTTTTTCTTTTATTTTTAATAATTCTTCTTTATTCATTTTTTGCAATATTCCTTCTTTCTTTATTATGCACATTTGGATAAATAAATTCTGATTTTGGATACTGTTTATCATTTATTCAATAAAAATGTTTTACTATAATTTTATATTTGTAAAAGTTGTGTATAGCTTATTACCTGTACACAACTTTTAAATTAGTTTATTTATTTCTATTTGCTCTTTCTCTTTCTTTACTGTCTAGTATTTTTTTTCTTAAACGTATTGATTTTGGTGTAACTTCTACTAATTCATCATCTTGAATAAATTCAATTGCTTTTTCAAGTGACATTTGTATTGGTGGTACTAGTCTTAGTGCATCATCTGAGCCAGATGCTCTTGTGTTTGTTAAATGTTTTTCTTTGCATACATTTATGCTTAAATCTTCTCCTCTGGAATTTAGTCCAACAATCATTCCCTCATATACATCTACACCAGGTCCTATGAATAATTCTCCCTTGTCTTGTGCATTGTATAAACCATATGTTACTGATTTTCCAGCTTCAAATGCAACTATTGTTCCTCTTACACGTGCTTGGATATCTCCTTTGTATGGTTCATATGAATCAAATATGTGATTCATTGTTCCTTCTCCTTTTGTGTCTGTTAAGAACTCTGTACGGTATCCTATTAGTCCTCTTGCTGGGATTTTAAATTCTACTTTAGTATGTCCACTTTCTGCTGGTTCCATATTTACCATTTCTGCTTTTCTTCTTCCTAATTTTTCTATTACATTTCCTATACAGTCATCTGGTACATTTACTACTAGTCTTTCTATTGGTTCACATTTTACTCCATCTATTTCTTTGAAAATAACTTTTGGTCTTGATACAAGTAATTCAAACCCTTCTCTTCTCATTGTTTCTATTAAAACTGCTAAATGTAATTCTCCTCTTCCTGATACTTCAAAAGAGTCTGGGCTTGCTGTTTCTTTTACTCTTAATGATACATTTCTTTCTAATTCTTTAAATAATCTATCACGTATGTGACGTGATGTTATAAATTGACCTTCTCTTCCCGCAAATGGTCCATTATTTACACTAAATGTCATTGATACTGTTGGTTCATCTATGTCTACAAATGGTATTTTTTCTGGATGATTTAAGTCACATATTGTGTCTCCTATATTTATGTCTGGTAGACCTGCTAAAGCTATAATATCACCAGCCCCTACTTCTTCTACTTCTACTCTTTTTAATCCCATATATGTGTATAGTTTTGCTATTCTTCCTTGTGTGATTTTTTCTTCTTTTCCACATATACTTACAGGCATATTAAGTTTTACTGTTCCTCTTTCTATTCTTCCAATTGCTATTCTTCCTACATAATCATCATAGTCAATGTTAGATACTAACATTTGTGCAGGTCCTTCTACATCACAGTTTGGTGCTTTTATTGTGTTTACTATTGTTTCAAATAAACAATGTAAATTTGTTGTTTCTTCTGATAGGTCCATTTTTGCTATTCCATTTTTTGCTGATGCATATACTACTGGAAAGTCTAGTTGTTCATCTGTTGCATTTAGTTCTATAAATAATTCTATTACTTGGTCTACAACTTTTTCTGGGGTTGCTCCTGGTCTATCTATTTTGTTTATTACTACTATCGGTTTTAATCCTAATGCTAATGATTTTTTTAGTACCTCTCTTGTTTGTGGCATTGCTCCTTCAAATGCATCAACTAATAGTAAAACACCATCTACCATTTTTAGAACTCTTTCTACTTCTCCTCCAAAATCTGCATGTCCTGGTGTGTCTACTATATTTATTTTTACTCCATTATACATTACAGATGTGTTTTTAGAAAGTATTGTTATTCCTCTTTCTTTTTCTAGGTCATTTGAGTCCATTACTCTTTCTTGTACTTGTTCATTTTCTCTAAATACGTGGCTTTGTTTAAGCATTGCATCTACTAGAGTAGTTTTTCCGTGGTCTACGTGTGCAATTATTGCTATGTTTCTTATTTTTTGATTATTCATTTTTTATTTCTCCTTTTTTATTTGAATTTTTTGTATTTTTTTATATGAATTTTTTGTTTAATTTATGTATATTATTTTTTTGTTTGAACTTTTGTATTTAATTTATGTATATTTATTTTTATTTAAATTAAACTCTTTTATTTAATATTATATTTCTTATATTCTTTATTTAAACTTATGTATTATAGTTCTATTTTTTTGTAATTCTATTTTATGATAATATTCACATAACTTAAGACGTTTTTCAAAAATTTATGAAAAACGTCCATCTCTAACAACTTTTATTATTATACATCATATGGTTTATTTTGTCAACTCTATTATGTTATCCATTATTTCCTTTGTTATTTTATCTAAAGTCTCTTTGTCTTTACAACCTTTATATTTGCTATAATCTAATGGTTTACCATATGTAATAGTAATTTTGTGATGTTCTTTTGTCCCTCCTTTTATACCACATGGTACTACCTTTGCACCGCTTCTTACAGCAAAAAATGCTACTCCATCTTTGACTTTTTCTCCTTTTTCTAGCCCATTTCTAGTTCCTTCTGGGAATAATGCTATACATTTTCCTTCTTTTAAATCTTTTAATGATTTTTTTATTGCATAAACATCTTTTTCATCTCTTTTTACTGGAATTGCTTCAAATGCCCAACCTAAAAAAGCTAAAAATTTATTTTCATATAATTCTTCTTTTGCTAAAAACTTCATATCTCTTTTTGCTGTTACTACCATTAGTGGTGGATCTGCATAACTTCTATGGTTTCCACAAAAGATAATTGGACCTGTTTTTGGTACATTTTCTAGACCTTTTATTTCTGCTTGATAATATATTTTAAACCATATATATATTGCTCCTCTTACAACCCATTTTATTGCTGGCTTTAGTTTATCACTAAATTTTGTTTTTTCTTTTTTGTTTTCTGTCTCTTTTTTTGTTTCGTTTTCTGTCTCTTTCATTTCGTTCCTCCTAAAATATTTTTATAAATGTCTTTTCAAGTTTATTTTTAACTATTTACATCTATTTTATATATATTTATTTCTATTTTTTATATATTTATATTTATTTTATATTTGATTAAATTTATTTTTTGTTCTTTTAAATTTATCTATATTTGTTTTTTTGTTTTTCTTACTTCTATAATTCCTATAACTTTTTCTACTACTTCATCAATTGTTAAATTACTAGAATCTATATATACTGCATCTTCAGCTTTTTTTAATGGTGCTATTTCTCTATGAGAATCTAGTTCATTTCTTCTTTTTATATCTTCTAGAACTTGCTCATATGTAACATCCATTCCTCTTTCTAGATTTTGCTTATATCTTCTTTTAGCAATTTCTTCATCTGAAGCATCTAAAAATATTTTTACATCTGCATTAGGAAAAACAACTGTACCTATGTCTCTACCTTCCATAATAACATTTTGACTTTCTCCCATTTTTCTCTGTAATGGTGTAATTTTGGCTCTTACATATGGTATTGCAGAATATGCTGATACATTTTTATTAATTTCTGTTGTTCTTATTTGTTTAGTTACATCTTCTCCATTTAAATATACTTTTTGATTTCCATCAACTTTTTTCATTTCTATTTTTATATTATTTAAAATTTGTTTTAAATTCATTTCATCCGTTGGAGCTACATTATTTTTTAATGCTGATAATGTAACACATCTATACATTGCTCCTGTATCTATTGTAATAAATCCTAATTTTTCTGCCACTAATTTTGTTATTGTTCCTTTTCCTGAGCCTGCAGGTCCATCAATTGCTACTATAAAAGACATTTTTCTTCTCTCCTTCTCTCCGGACAATGGGGACAGGCTAAAATGTCCGGATTTTTTAGTTTTTTTATTTATTAAATTTAAATAGCAAATTTATTCTATTTATATTAATCTTAAATAGATAATCTCATTTGTTTATACTTTTTCTAATGTTTTTGCTTATCTCTATCTTTTACCTATTATCCGGACAAATTGGCCTGTCCCTATTGTCCGAGCTCCTGGAACATAGATGTTTTTGGCTACTACATCTAGTTCGACTACATTCATTGCTGTTAATTTTTCTATTTCTTTTCTTGCTTTTTCTTTGAAGTTTTTTATGTCTTTGACTACATTAGTTCCATATACTACTGTTACTTCCATATATAGTTTTACACCTTCACCATAATTTTCTACTCTTGTTTTTAATATTTTGTGTATTCCTGGTGTTTTTGATGCTAAAAATTCTAAAATTTGTCTAAATACAGTGTCTGATATTGTAAATTTGCCCATGTAACTAAATGTTGGTCTTATTATTGATTTTTCTGATATGTATGGTTTTTGACCTTTTCCTTTTGATTTAAAAATTTGTAATGGGTCTAATAAATATCCTGAAAAGTCTTTTTTTATTTCAAATGTTGGTACTGGTATTACATGTTTTCCTTCTGTTACTCTTATTCTTCTTGCTGTTTCCATTTCTTGTTTTGTTGCTACATCTGTTATGTATATTGTTTCTGATATTTCTGGTAATCCTAAATTTTCTGCTATTTTTTTTACCATTCCATCAGATGTTCCTAATATTAAAATACTTTCTGGTTTATATTTTTTTAGTGCTTTTATTATTTCTTGTTTTTCTTCTTCTCTATAAAATAAAGCATGTTTTACTGTTTCTATTTTTGTAGGTGCTTTTTTTGCAGATTCTCCTGCTATTACTTCATTGTCTTTTATTAAAAGCCCATCATCTATTATAAAGTGTATATTTTTTTCGCTTGCTACCATTTGTGCTCTATAACTTTTTCCTGTTCCTGATGGTCCTACAAAAGCATATACTTTTATTTTTGTTCCAAATATATCTTTTAATGTTATCATTTTTAGTTTATATTAGCTAGTTTGCTAATATTCCTCCTTTTCTAAACTTATATTGCATAATCATAATTACTTAATTCTGGGAATTCGTATATTTTTCCACCTTCTGTGAATTGTCCATTAGGGAAATGGTCTTTATCCATTGTTTTAGCTCCTTTTAAAAAGTATTGATATCTTGCTGTTAATGTTGCTCTGCCTCCTCCTATTACAACTGGGTCATCCCAAGTTGAATCTACTGCATACCAAATTCCATTTATTTGCACATAGTTCCATGCATGGTTTTCTGATTGTCCTGAAGAATTTGTTCCTTTTCCTATTACAATAACACATGGAATTCCTAATTCATCCATTAAGTATTTAAAACTTTTTGCATATCCTTCACATACACTACTTCCTGATACTAGTGTTCCATATATATTATATATATTTGGTTTTGATATTGTTGTATCATATTCTACATTGTCTACTAGATAATCATGTACCATTTTTATATCTTGATATATGTCTCCTGTTTTTTGTGATAATATTTGATTTTTTACTGATTCAATTTCTGAAATTGCTGTATCGATTTGTTCTTTTGATGAATATGCACTATCTAAATAGTTTCCTTGATTTCCTGCATTTATAAATACATTATATGTAACTTCACTTCCTCTTGTTGTTGTTTCTATATTTAAATACATTTTATTTACATTTATATAAAACACTTCTGGATGATCATATATATATGTTTCTACTGCTGATTGGTAATAATCTCCTAATTTTTCTTCTCCTCCTGATGAATTTAGTATGTCTGAAAATGCATCTCCAAAATCTATTCTGTAGTTTCCTGTTTTCATATTTTCTTTGTTACTTTCAAATGCTCTATAAAATATTTTTGATGTTTCTTCTAATTGATTATAAAAATAATCATTTACTACTACATTTTCATATTTTTCTCCTGAATTCTCACCTACTGGAGTTTCTTCTAAATCATCTATGTTTGTTTCTATAATTCCTGGAGTTGTTATATTTTCCTCTTCTTCATTCTTTCCAAGACTTGTTACTGTTGAGACAAAATTTTGGACTCCTGATGCTACATCTTCATTAAAAAAATCATTAAATAAAATTATACCAAATAGTATAAATCCTACTATAATTAAAAATATAATTATAGTCATTATAATAGTTGTAATTCTACTTTTCATAATATTCATTCCCTTCAAATTATAATAATCTTTATATAATTTTTTGTCTTTTGAAATTTTTATTTATATTTTTTTCTTATAAAATTTTGTATATATACTTTTTAGTATTGTATATGAATACAATATGAAACTTTAGGTTACGAAAGCTTAAAGTGACAATAAATAAGATTTTATTTTCAAAAAAATCTTTTAATATATACATTTGTTTTTATTATATGTCTAAAGATTGAATTATGGCTTAACAATTTTATTATATCATTTTTTTATGACAAAAACTAGTATATTTATAAAAAAATTACTAATACTAATTATCAGATTATAAATTAAATCTTAGTTACAGAAAAAAACTTATATAAGTAACTTTATTTTTTTATAATTCCTTCTTTTTTATTAAACCTTTGTTACAGAAAAACTTATATAAGTAATATTTTGAGGCGATAAATTTATATGCACAAATATATACTTTAATATATAAAAAATTAGTTATTTATGAATTATAATTTATAAAAGGATGATTTATGTATGAATTTTAAAAATTTTGTTAATAAAATATTTACCTATATTCCAGACAATTCTCCTGAATTTGCATTACTAGAAAATGAGAATCCAAGTGATCATAATGATACAGAAAACAACTTTATTTTAGACACAGAAAAAATTTTTTCTAGTATAGATGTTAATATGGAGTTTATTAAAACTAAATATAATACTTTAATAAACAGTGATATTATTTTAAGAGATTTTGTTATAAATGCTAGAGGAAAGCAATATAAAGCCTTTATTATTTATATAGATGGAATGATAAATTCTGAAGTTTTAAATGATTTTATTTTAAAACCTCTTATGATGAGAAATAGAAATAATATGTTTGATAATGACCAAAATAGAATTATATCTGAAGCTGTGACTAATAATGTTACTGTAAGAAAAGTTAAGAAATTTGATTTAGCTGATTACTTAAAAAGTTGTTTAATTCCTCAAAATTCCATTAAAGAGCTAGATTCATTTTCAGATGTTTTTTCTGGTGTAAATTCCGGAAATTGTGCTCTTTTTGTTGATACTTTAGGGATTGCTTTTGATATTGAAGTAAAAGGTTTTAAGCAAAGAAGTGTGGAAAAACCTAATAATGAAATTGTAATTAAAGGTCCTCATGAATCTTTTGTTGAAAATATTAGAACTAATACTTCTCTTTTACGTAGAATTGTTAATAATGAACATCTTATTATAGAAAATGTAGAAATTGGTAAAATTACAAAAACAAAATGTGCCCTTTGCTATATAAAAGATATTACTAATACTGATTTAATTGCAGAAGTTAGGTTTAGACTTAATAATGTAAAAATTGATTCACTCATCTCTAGTGGTCAATTAGAACAATTAATTACAGATACTAATGATGTTGCTGTTCCTCAAAATCTTTCTACAGAAAGACCAGATAAAGCTGCAAGTTATCTTCTTGAAGGTAGAGTTGTTATTTTAGTTAATGGTAATCCATATGCTTTAATTATTCCTTCTGTATTAGTTGATTTTATTAAGTCTCCTGATGATAGAAATTTAAAACCTGCTTTTGCAAATTTTGTTTTATTTATACGTCTTTTAGGAACTGCTATAACTTTATTACTTCCTGGAATATATATAGCAATTACTAGTTTTCATCAAGAATTTTTACCTACTGAGCTTTTGTTTTCTATTATTGCTTCTAGAAATGCGGTTCCTTTTCCTACAATTGTAGAGATATTGATAATGGAAATTTCTTTTGAACTAATAAGAGAAGCTGGTTTAAGAGTGCCTTCTCCTATCCGGTCCTACTATTGGTATTGTTGGTGCTATTATTATTGGACAGGCTGCTGTAAGTGCTGGTATAGTTAGTCCTATTTTGATTATTGTTGTTGCTATTACTGGAATTGCTTCATTTACTATACCAGATTATTCTTTTGGATTTCATTTACGTTTATATAGATTTATTTTTACTATTTTAGGATATATGGCTGGTTCTTTAGGTATTGCTTTAGGAATTTTTATATATTTATCAATGCTTTGTAATATAAAATCTTTTGGTGTTCCTTTTATGACTGGTACTTCTCTTGTAGAAGATTCAAAAGGTCATGGATATTTTCTTCCTTCAATATGGAAAAGGGAAAATAGAAGTTCATTTTTAAATCCTCAAAAAGAGAAAAAGCAAGAAAAAATTTCAATGAAATGGAAAGGTGAGTAAAATGCCAGATACAAAAATATCCACAAAAGAGGCTATAATGTTGATAATAAGTATTATTATATCACATACAATTGTTACTCTTCCTGCAACTTTACTAAAAAATTCTAAATCGGGCGTTATTTTGAATGTTATATTTATATCAATTCTTGCACTTATAGTTGCATATATTATATATCTTCTTTTTAAAAAATTTCAGGGAGAGGATATTATAGATATTTCCAATTATTTGGGTGGTCCTTTTTTAAAAAATATTATTGGTGTAATTTTTATAACTTATTTTGTGAGTACTGGTGGAATTCTTCTTAGAAATTTTGCAGAAGGTCTAAAGGTAATTTATTTTCCTAATACTAATATTTTATATATTATTTTAAGTTTTATAATAACTATATGTATAACAACTTCTTTTACTTTTAAATCAAATATAAAAGTAATTTCTATTATACTTCCAATAGTTATAATAAGTATTATATTTTTGTTTATAGGTAATTTACCTCAATTTAATTTTAATCAAATGTTTCCATTGTTAGGAGATGGTTTTTATAATACTTTTGTAACTGGACTTGGAAATATTGTTGCTTTTGGTGGGATTTCATGTCTTTATATTATCCCTCCAATGCTCAAAAATCCAGAAGATTTTAAAAAAATTGCTCTAACTGGTATTGGTATTTCTGCAATTTATTTGGTTTTATGTGTTGCTACATTGCTTTTTATGTTTTCATTTTTCCTATATGTTGATGAAATACTTCCTCTTTATACTGCTGCAAGTTATATAGAATATGGTTCATTTTTTCAAAGATTGGATTCACTTTTTTTACTTGCATGGATGCTCGAAATATGTTGCTATTTAACTATTTGCTCTCAATTTTCTTGTATAGTGTTTAAGAAAGTTGCTAATCTAAAATATGAAAAGCCGATAAAACTCATATTTCCATTTTTAATATTTAGTTTTGCTTTATTACCAAAAAATGTTGCTATATCAAGATTTCTAGGGGATACATTATATAGATATGTTGTCTTATTCGTTGTTTTTGGATTAGGTCTTTTAATTTTAATACTTGCTAATATAAAGAAGAAAAAGGAGGAACATTTAAATGAAAAGTAAAATATTTAAATTCTTTATAATTATAGTACTTATTATGCTAATTATAGCTTTTAATTCTTCTTATAAATCATTAAGTTTAAGTAATATTTCAATAGTTGTAGCTATGGCAATTGATACATCTGATTCTAATAATATGAGGGTAACATTTCAATTTACAAAACCTACATCTACTTCAGATACAGGTTCAAATGAAGAATCTCCATCTATTATAAATTCAGTAGATGCTTCTTCTATAAGTAGTGCTATAAATTTAATGAATGCTTACATTGGAAAAAAGCTTACTCTTTCTCATTGTAAACTTATAGTTTTTTCTGAAGAATTTGCACAAAAAGGTATTTCAGATGAAGTATTTACACTTATGAATGATAATCAAGTAAGACCTTCTACAAATATTGTTATTAGTAAATGCACTGCTAAATATTATATAGAAAACTCTAAACCAATTTTTGATTCACTAATCTCAAAATATTATGAAACTTATGCAAATTCTAGTCAATATACTGGATATACAACAGAAGCAACTATTGGAGATTTTTTTAATAGTTTAAATTGTAAATCATGTGAACCATATGCAATACTTGGAGGGATAAATTCTGGAACAAGTACATCTAATTCTAGTTCAATTACTAACTCAAATTCTAATACAATTTCTGAAGCTAATACCTCTTCTGTTCCATCAGAGCAAGATTCTAATATAAAATCAAATGAATCTGCAATTACTGGTCACATTAAATCAGAAAATATTGGTCTTGCTGTATTTAAAGGAGATAAAATAGTTGGTGAATTAACTGCTATAGAAAATCTTGCATTTCTTTGTACCAAAAATGAAATTGATGGATTTTTAGTCTCAGTACCTGATCCTCAAGATGAAAATAAATCTATTGATGTTTACCTTACTCCCCAAAAAAAATCTAAAATGTCTACAAAAATAGTAAATGGTTCTCCTTATGTGACTATAGAATATTCTTTTACTGGTCGTATATATTCAATGTCTAGTAATTCTGACTATCTTGATGATAATATGCTAACTGAAATATCAAATACTTGTGATGCTTATTTAGAATCTGTCTTTTCATCGTTTTTTTATAAAACTGCTAAAATTTTTAATAGTGATATAGTAGGTGTTGGAAAAAGTGCTCTTTCTTCATTTAGAACCTCTTCTGACTTTGAAAATTATAACTGGGAAGAAAACTATAAAAATTCATTTTTTGATATAACTGTAAATTCAAATGTAAAATCTGGATTCTTGTTAATGTAAATAGTTTTATAGATTTTTCCTATTAAAAAATCTAAATTTATTATAAGGAGTTTATATATTTTATGGGTATTGTTTATAAAAGTTTATTTATAATTTTTTCTGCTTATTTACTAATTAAAAGTATCTCTTATTCCATTTACGAATACAAAGAAGAAAAAAATAAATATGGAAGTTTATTTTTTCTTCTTATTGTAATTATAACTATCGCTTTCTCAAATACTATGGTTATTATAAATATTTAATTTCAAAATCCACCTGTCTCAACATCTTATTAGCAGAAATAACTCTAACATTCACCTTATCTCCAATTTTATAAGTTTTATGACTCTTCTCTCCCATAAGACTCTTTCTCTTATCATCATAAATAAAGTATTCATCTCCCAAATTTTCAAAGCGAATCAATCCTTCTACTGTATTTTCTAATTCCACAAACATTCCAAATTGAGTAACAGAAGAAACAATTCCTTCATATTCTTCTCCAATTTTACTTTCCATATATTCAGCCTTTTTCAAATCTTCACTATCTCTTTCTACTTTTGTTGCTATTTTTTCTCTTTCTGATGATTGGTTTGCCGCTTCTTCTGCTTTTTGAATATATTTTTGAACATAATTTTCATCTACATTATATCCTTCTTCTAGATAATGTGAAATAATTCTATGTATAAACAAATCTGGATATCTACGTATTGGTGATGTAAAGTGGCAGTAATATTTGCTTGCAATTCCAAAATGTCCTTTATTTTCTGCTTCATATCTTGCTACTTTTAATGTTCTTAATATGAAGTGTGATATTACTCTTTCTTCTTCTTTTCCTTTTATTTCTTCTAATATTTTTTCAAATTCTTTTGGATATACTTTTTCATTTACAACTTTTATTTTTAAATTAAAATTGTATAAAAATTGATTTAGTTCTTTTACTTTGTCTAAATCTGGTTCTTCATGTACTCTATAAATAAATGGTGCATCTAGCCAATAAAATTTTTCTGCTATTGTTTCATTTGCTGTTAACATAAATTGTTCTATTATTTCATTTGAAAAATATATTTCATATGGATGAACATCTATTGCTTTTCCTTCTACATCTAACTCTATTTTACTTTCTGGTATTTCTAAATTTAGATATCCTTGAGTTATTCTTCTTTGTTTTAAAATTTTGGCAAGTTCTGCCATTGTTTCAAAATCTTTTATATATTTTTCGTATTTTTTTAATATTTTTTTGTCTGATTTATCTAATATTGTTTGTACATCTTTATAATTCATTCTTTCTGTTACATTTATAACTGCTTTATATACTTCTGATGAAATTACATTTCCTTTATTATCTATTTCCATTGAACATGATAGTGTAAATCTGTCTTGTCCTGCATTTAAACTACATATTCCATTTGATAATTCTCTTGGAAGCATTGGTATAACTCTTCCTAGTAGATATATACTTGTTCCTCTAATATATGCTTCTCTGTCTAGTAAACTTTCATCTTTAACATAGTGGCTAACATCTGCAATATGGACATCTAGCCTATAATTTCCATTTTCTAATTTTATAACTCTAACTGCATCATCTAAATCTTTTGCATCTTCTCCATCTATTGTAAAGATTATATGATCCCTTAAGTCTACTCTATTTGGAATTTCTTTTTTGTTAATTTCTGTTCCACATTCTTGTGCTTCTTGGACTACTGGTTCTGGAAATCTTGCTGGTAAGTTATATTCTTTTATTAGAGATAACATGTCTATTCCTGCCTGATTAGGTGGCCCTAATACTTCTATTACTTTTCCTTCTGCTTTTTTTCCTTTGCTTGGATATTTAGTTATTTTTACTAAAACTTTATGACCATTTCTTGCTTTTCCAAAATCATTTTTAGATATAAATATATCTGTTCCAAAGTTTTTGTCATCTGGTACAACAAATCCAAAAGTTTTATTATTTTGAAATGTTCCTACTACTGTGTCTTTTTCTCTTTTTATTACTCTTTTTATTTTTCCTTCTGCTTTTTTTATTTTATTTTTTTCTTCAGTAATTTCAATTACTACTTTATCTCCATTTAAAGCATTTAAAGAATTTTCTTTTGAAATATATATTTCATCTTCTCTTCCTTCTATTTTTACAAATCCAAATCCTTTTTGGTTTCTTCTATATGTTCCTTCTAAAAATTCTTCTTCTATAACTCTATATCTATTCTTTCTGTTTTTTCCTATCTTAAATTCTATTTCTAGATTATCTAAGGCTTTTAAAAAATTATTATATTCTTTTTTTGGTACTCCCAGAATCATTGCTATTTCTTTTGCTTTCATGGGAACATAGTCCTTATCTTTCATAAATTCTAATATTATTTCTTCTTTTTTATCCATTTGTTTCCTTTCCTTTACAATAAACTGTATGTAGCTTTAGGTGTTGTTTTGTTAACATTCTTCTACACTTTTATAACAAACTCTATATAACTTTAAATTATTCAAGTTTTTATTTAAAATAAAATATTTTATTTTAAAAAGAAAAAAGGGCGAGTTAATGTTAACCGCCCCCTATTTTTGTCTTATTATATAGTAAATAGTATACCTAATTTTGTGGACCAAAATGGAGTGCCCTTATTAGTTCATCCCTATTAGTTCAAAAATTATTTTGCCATATATAGTATACCTAGTGCTATTGTTAAAATTGCAAATATTATTGATAAGATAACAGTCCATCTTTTTAATTTTCCTTCTTTTGTTCTACCTTTGTTTTTTTCATAGAAATTATTTGTTGATGATCCTGTAATTGTTGATGATAGTCCTGAATCTTCTTTAGATTGCATCATTGCTAATATGATTATAGCTATAGCAACAATAAAATATACTACTATTATAATATTTCTTGCGATTTCCATGTGTGTTTCCTCCTAAGCTTTTCATTCATTTGGATTTTATTGTATCATATATTATTTAAAAATGCAATTATATATAGAAATATTTTTTAATACATGTTACAATTTACAGCTTTATTTATGTAGAGAAGCCAGCCAAAAGAAGTTATTATATAAATTTTTTAATTTTTGTGTGATTGGAATGCTTGTAGCCCTTCTTAAGATAAAATAAAT
>CAJFJM010000024.1 GCA_904384245.1 uncultured Clostridia bacterium | reverse complement strand
AAGTTACATAATTATATTATACAAGAGGTTTACTATATTTTCAATTTTATTTCTATTATTATTCATTTATACCATTGCGAGGAACGAGCAATTTAGTACTATCGTGATTACAAGTGCTATTAGTGTAATTCCTTTTTCCTTATAAATTTTTTTCATAAAACTCCTCCTTTGTTTTCATACATAACATATTGTGTATAGATAAAATATAACATAATTAAAAACTATTTTCAATAAAATTATAAGATGTAATATAATTGTAAAAAATATAATTCTATATACTAGTAAAAAAAACATACTTTTTTACTTTCCTTTGAAATAATACATTGATCATATATATTCGTACACAATTTATTGTGTATAAAATTATTATTTTTTATATTTTTGCTAATATATATTTATATACTTATTTTCAAGGAGGTTATTGTGAAATTTAAAAGGGTTAAAGACCTAAGAGAAGACAATGATAAATTGCAAAAAGATATTGCTAAACTTTTAGGTATTTCTCAACAATACTATTCTGAATACGAAAATGGTAAAAGAACTATTCCAATTCAACATTTAATTACTCTTGCTAAGTATTATCAAACAAGTATTGATTATATTGTGGGATTATCTGATTCTAAAAATAATCCTGAAAAAAATAAAAAAACAAGTTAGTATATTATTATATAAATTTATATAAATATAATTTATTAACTTGTTTTTTATTTTCCGCATTATTTTTATTTATTTTATTATAATAATTATTTGCTCGCTAACAAACACTAGTTAAATAATTGATTATTACGTATTCATTAGTATTAGAACATTAAACATTTATATTTCCATTTGACTTCCTAAAAATGTTGCTGCTGATTGTGCTACCTTTTTTTCTACATCATTCATTTTTGATTTTGGGTCTTTTGACATTAAGATTACTGTTCCTATTGTGTCTCCATTTGATATTATTGGATATACTACTTGGGCATTGTGTTTTCTTTCTGGATTGTCATTTTTTGTTATTGGCATTGATATATCACTATTTTCTTTGCTTGTATATACTTCTTTATCTTCCATTAGTTGTTCTAATTCTTTACTTACATCTTGCTCTAAAAATTCTTTTTTAGAACCTCCTGATACTGCTATTATTGTGTCTTTGTCTGTTATACATGCTATATGTCCTGTTGTTTTTGATAGTGTTTCTGCATATCCTGATGCAAATTCAGAAAGTTCTCCTATTGGAGAATATTTTTTTAGTATTATTTGCCCTTCTCTATCTGTAAATATTTCTAATGGGTCTCCTTCCTTTATTCTTAATGTTTTTCTTATTTCTTTTGGTATAACTACTCTACCTAAATCATCTATTCTTCTCACAACTCCTGTTGCTTTCATAATTTTCCTCCTTTTTAAATTTATGTCTACTACTATTATGACAAATAAGGAAAATTTTATACATTTAATTTTTATTTTTAACATAAATTTAAATTATTAAAAAAAATAATCTTTCCTAAGCATATATGAAAAATCTATATATGCTTAAGAAAAAATTATTATTCATTTGAATATAAAATTATTTATTTTTACATATTATTTAATTTTATTTTTATTTTTCGTAATATAAAAATTTCATATTTTTCTATATAATTAAAAATTAACTTTAATCTTCTTTTTTAGGTAAAAAAGATATTTTATATTTATCTAAAATCAATCCCAAAGATTTAGAAAATTCTTTTAACATTACAATTTTTATACTCGTGTCTTTACCTTCTAAATAATTATCTAATACTTGTTTTAATTGTTTTATATTTTTCATTTCTGGTTCTATTTCTTTTGTATATTTTTCTACTCTATTCATTAACTTTTCTTTTATTAAGACTATATCTTCATTACTTGCGCAAGAAATTCTTTGGAATAATTGAAATACATCATAATATTTAAATATTGGTATATTCATACATTCTCTATCAAATGCTTCATAAAATTGTTCCATTCTCATTGGAATACATTTAAATATCTCATCTGCTTTCTCTTTGTACATTTTATCTAATAATTGGATATTTAAATTATTAAAATGTTTTAAAATATCTTCTAAATCATCAGACCATCCATCTACTGCAATTTTTGCTAATTCTTCGTCAACATTATTGCAATATTTTGAATGTAAAGAAGATAAATTCATTCCATTAAAAAACATTATTTTTAATGTTTTTATATCATAATCAATAAGATTTTTCTTTACAAAATAACTAAAATATGCATAAATTTTTACCATATCTATTAGTTCAATATTACCTTCATTTACATCTTTAACAATTGATGATATTACATTCCCAAACTCGTCATCTGATATTTTCCAATATTCTTCTGTTAATAATCTCTTATATCCTGGTAAATTTTCTGTATCTACTGTATTTCTTATCATTTCCATATCTTTTGTGAATAATTTCATGTCAAATATTCTTGTTCTTACATAGTATTCTATAAATTTAAAGAAACGATAGTCTGATTTAAAATTATAATAATAATTACTATCAAATTCTTTTATATAAAATTGTCTATTATCCATTAAAACTCTTGAAGATACAAGTATTGCTTTATATTCTTCATTGTCATTTATATTTATAAATTTATCTTTTGTTATTTTTCCTGCTTTTATTTCAAATGATACAGCTATTGTAAATATTAACATTGTTTGAATTACTCTATAACTTGTGTTTGGATAATTTTTATTTACCATTTCATAAATTTTTTTAAAATCATTTAATGAATGTTTTAAAATTCTTAAATTTCTTGTTCCGCTTCTTTCAAATGTAGAAATTATAAGTCTTGTATTTTCTCTTAAAAATCTTATTAAATCTGAATCATTTTCATATCTCATCAAAATTCCGTTTATAATATAATCAAATTTAGGCGCATATTCAAAAGTTTCTCCAATTAACTTTTCTTTTATTCTTTCATAATCATTTGCTTTATCAAAAACTCTTTCTATTTTATTTTGAATCTTTTCTACCATTGGTTTATCTGGCTTGTTTAGTTCACCTTGTTTATCTAATAAATATGTTGCAATAAATGTTTTCATTTCTAGATTTGAGCTTTTTAATTTTGTAGATAATTCTTTTTCATTACATATTATTATTGTTTTTATATGATCATGTTCTACAAAATTATTTATATATCCCAAAATATCTATTACATCTACATTTGCTCTTTCTAAGTCATCAAAACATAATACTTTATCATCTGTTGCAAAAAAATCCGCATAGTCTATTTTATCACCATTTTGAGTCACACCAAAAAAATTAGCCATATCAAGACCAGTTTTTGCATATTCTGGAATTGTTGTTTGATTATTTACATCCATATATTTTCTCAGATTTTTATCCATCAACTGTGTTGTTTCTATAAATATTTTTTTACTTATTTCTTCTAAGTTAGAAATTCCATATAGTGACATATATATTGTTGTATATTTTTTTCCATTAAGATGCATTGATTCTATTTTTTTTCTTATTCTGTTATTCCAAAAATATGTTTTTCCTGATCCCCATTCTCCATTTATCATTATTGCATAATCTGTATAATCTGATCTTACATAATCTAAAATACTTTCTACTAAATCTTCCATATTTTTTTCATCCTTTCTCATATAAATTTAAATTATTACAAATTTAAATCTATTTAGTTCTTTAGTTTTTTATTTTTTTAATAACAATTCAGTATTTTTTATTCTAAAGTTTTAATTTTATTTAAAACTTGAAAAACAGTACACTTTAATCTTTGGCAATAACCATTACTCCAATGTTTTGTACATTACCTTGCCTTAATGTTTTACAACATTCTTCAACTGTACTTCCCGTAGTATATATATCATCTATTAGTAATATTTTCTTATTCTCTACTTTTTTTATATTTTTTATACTATATACATTTTTTATGTTTTTACTTCTTTGTTCTTTATTTAATTTACTTTGTTCTATTATATCTTTATCTTTCTGTAATACATCATCAACATATGCTATTCCAGTTTTTTTACTTATTTCTTTTGAAAGTAGTGCACTTTGATTATATCCTCTTTGATTATATCTGTTTTTACTTACTGGAACTGGTATTATTTTATCATACATTTTTATTTTATCAAATATTTTTTTATCTTTTAATATAAATTGTATAAATGTTTTTGAAATATATGGTTTTTCTTTGAATTTATAATTTAAAAGTAAATATCTAATTATTCCTTCATATTTAAAAATTGATATTAGCTCATTATAGCTTTTATTTTGCATCTTTTGAATGTTAATATTTTTTTGCTTTTGTAATAAAATTTCACATTTCTTACATAGTGAATTTTTATCTATTTTTCCACATACTCCACATGTATTCGGAAATACTAAATTTATTAAATTTTCTATTATGTTATTTGCTTTTAATTCCTTCTTTCTATTATTAGTTTTTTATTTTTTAATATTAAATATTATCACTTTAAATCTTAATTATATTTTTTTATTATTATCTATTTTTGTACTATCACTTTAGCACTTTTATTATTAACTTTACTTATCCTAATATAATTCCAAGTTTTCTAATTTAAATGCTAAACCTGTATTTCTTGTTTTACTATCTACATTTTTTATCATATATTCTACAACTCTTTCTTCTCCCAATATTATTAACATTTTTTTTGCTCTTGTAATACCTGTATATAAAAGATTTCTTGTAAGTAACATAGGAGATGATTTTGGTACTGCCATTATTACTACATCAAATTCACTTCCGTTGTGCCTTATGTATTGTTATTGCATAACTGTGTTCTATTTGGTCTAATGAACTAAATTCATAAATCGCCGTTTTTTCATCATCAAACCTTATTTCTAATACTTTTTCTCTTTCATCTACTGAAATTATTGTTCCCATTTCTCCATTAAATACACCTGCACCTACTTCTTTATTACCAGATTCATTTGTTTTTTCCCAATATATATCATAATTATTTTTTACCTGCATTATTCTATCTCCTACTCGATAGATTACATTTCCACTAATTTTTTCTGCTACTCCGTCTATATTTGGATTTAATACATTTTGCAATTCTTTATTTAATTCTTTAGTTCCTAGTAATCCTTTTTTTGTTGGTGTTAATACTTGTATATTTTCAAAAAAGTCATAATTTCCAAAAGTTTTTAATCTTCCTGTACATAGTGATATTACTTCTTGTAAAATTTTTTCTTGTGAACTTTGTTTTATAAAGAAAAAGTCATCTCTCATATCTTCTTCTATATCTTCTTTTCCTAAAAAAGGTTCTCCTTGATTTACTCTATGTGCATTTAATACTATTTTGCTTTTTGCTGCTTGTCTAAAAATTTTATCTAAATGAACTGTTGGAATTTTTTCTGATTCTATAAAGTCTTTTAACACACTTCCTGGTCCTACTGATGGTAATTGGTCACTATCTCCTACTAATATTAACTTTGTTCCTTGATATATACATTTTAATAAATGATGCATTAAAAACATATCTACCATTGAAAGCTCATCTATTACTACTACATCTGCATCTATAGGTTCTCCTTCAAAATTAACTTGTTTAGTATAAATTCCTTCATCATCTAATTTTCCTATTCCTAGTAATCGATGTAATGTTGATGCTTCTTTTCCTGTTGCTTCTGTCATTTTTTTTGCTGCCCTTCCTGTTGGTGCAGCTAATACTACTTTTTTTCCTCTTTCTTCATAAATTTCAATTATTGTTTTTATAATAGTTGTTTTACCTGTTCCTGGTCCACCTGTTATAATATTAACATTATGTTCATTTATTGAAAGTATTGCTTCTCTTTGTTTTTCTGATAAATCTATTTCTGATTTTTTTTCTATTTTTTTTAATGCATTTTCTATATTTTTTATTTCTTTCATGTTTTTACTGTTTTCTAATCTTATAATTTTTGATGCAATTTCTATTTCTGTTTGATAAAAACTTGCTAAATATACCCATTCTTGACCTTCTCTTTGTTCTATTATTATTTCATCTTTTGCTTTTAAATTTATTAAATTATCTTCTACACAATCATGACTTACATCTAATATTGATATTACGAATTCTATTAAATTTTGTTTTAATGTGCAAGAATGTCCATTATTTGTAACTCTTATTAGTGAATATTTAATTCCACTTTCTACTCTTTTGTTATCTTCATAATATATTCCTAATTCTAATGCCATACTATCTATTTTTTTAAAGTCTACTCCTCTTGTTAAATCAATTAAAATGTATGGATCTTCTTTTATTTTTTCTATACTGTCCATTCCTAATTTATCATAGATTTTTTTTGCATTTTCTATTCCTATATCAAACTTTTCTAGAAAACTTACAATTTGCCATACTCCTTGTGTTTCTAAAAAACTATCTGATATTTCTTTTGCTTTTGCAAGAGTAATCCCTTTTACATTTGCTAATCTGTCATATTCGTTTTTTAATATATTTATTGTATTCTCTCCAAACTTTTCTACTATTCTTTTTGCTGTTGCTGGTCCTACTCCTTTTATATTTCCATTTGATAAAAATTTTTCTATGGCTACAGCTGTTTCTGGCATTATTTTTTCAAATGTGTTTACTTTAAATTGTCTGCCATAATCTTTGTGCTCTACAAACATTCCTTCTAATTTTAGCATGTCTCCTTTTTGTACAAATGGTAAGTATCCAACAATTGTGGTTTCTTCTTCTTCTGTGTCAAATACTGCTATTGTATAACTATTTACTTCGTTTTGATATATTATATCTTGTACTTCTCCTTTGATTTCCAATATATTTCTCCTTATGATTATATAGTTTTTAATATTTTATCATATATTATATTTTTTTTAAAGAAAAATACTATTTTTTGCATAACAAAAGTTGAATATAGTACATAATTAAATAGCTCGAAAATTTAATATATAAATATTTTTATTATCAAAAAATTTAGTGTGTCTATAAATTTTTGAGAAAAATATTTATATATAAAACTTTCGAGCTACTCTATAAAAAAGAATGAATTATAACTGTAGAATCCTACTATTGCAAATGCTTTTACATCTTTTATTTAAATATCTTTTATATCTTTATACTTCATCTATATTATCTATAACTTCTTTACATTCTCTCCAACTTGTTACTTTTATTACATCATAGTCATCTGATAATTTTTTTACAATTTCTTTTGTTTTATCTTCTGAATGTAAGTCTGCTACAATTATATTTTTAAGATATTCTTCTTTTCCATATAATATTTTAAAAATTATTGAACGTAAAAATCCTTCTATTTTGTCTTCTTGGTTTTTTACTGCTATTACTATGTATATTCCATTTGATTTTAAATTTGTGCATGTATATATATAAATTATGTTTTTTATAATCTCAAATAAACCATAAAGGGCTAATGTCCAAAATATGGTATGAAATATGAATTCTACCATTTTTTATTGCCTCCTATGGTTTATTATATGTTTTTGATTTTTTTGTGTTACAATTTATATGATTTATATTTTAATATAGCTATACATCTTGATTTTTTCAAAGTTAGCTTATTTTATTATTTTTTAATTTATTTTTTCTACATATATTTTATCATTTACTGCAACTACTGTATATTTATATATATTTTTTAATTCTCTTATTTCTTCAAATTCTCCATACTCTTCTATTTGTTTTTTAGCCTCTTCTTGCTTTTCTTTAAGTTTTGATTCTTCTCCTTTTTTTAGATATTTAAATTCTATCATTACTCCTTTGTAGTCTTTACTTTGATCTTTTGGAATTAGAAGAATGTCTGGATATTTTTTTTGTACTTCCATTTCTGATTTTAGCCTAAATATTTTTAAATTCATTGCTATACAGAAAAATATTAGTTTTACATATTTTTCATCAAATTTAATGTAGTCTCGATTTGATAAACCTTTTAAATATTTTTCTACCGTTTCAATTATTTTATCTATCTTACCTTCTAAAGCTATCTCTCTTAACATCTCATTATAATCACTTTCTGTTACCTGCATGTCTGTTTCTTTTTTTAAGACTTCTAAAAAATATTCTGAATAAATTTCTTTCATAACTTTATTAGGTATTTTAAGTTCTGGTTTTTCAAATACTTCTCCTGCTATTGTTAAATATCCTAAGTAAAATAACATTGATACTAAATCTGTTTCTGTAAATTCCATTGCTGGGTTAAATTTTTGTCTAATATCACTAATAATTCCTTCTCCTGATACTGTTTTTTCTATTACTTTTTCTCTTTCTTCTCCCTTGCATAAGTCCAACATTTTTCCTAATTTTGTATAATCACTTGCTATGTTCATATCTATCAATTGTTCTGGAAGTTCTTGAAATCTCACATAATTATTTAAAAAAAACAAACACATATTAGAGTTATATATTTTTTCCCTGCCATGTAATGAAAATTTATATCCATCATAATTTTCTCTCATTATTGGTAATAATTTTTCTTGTTTTTTATATTCAATATTTTGTTGTGTCATTAAACCTTTTAGTTCCTTTTCTGTAAATCCCATCATTTCATTGAATTCTCTATCCTGTGTTTTGTCTGAACTTATATTGAATCCAGAAGTTAAACTGTCTAAAGTAATTGGAGCTACTCCTGTTATAAATATCCTATCTATTACTGTTTCTGTTCCTTTTTTTAATATCTCATACCATTTTCTTACTTTTCCGTTTTTTGATACTAAATTTTTAAATTGATTTGTATTAAATCCCAATAATTCATTTGCAAAATGGTCATACTCATCTATTATTACATAAATTTTTTCCTCTGCTTTTTGAATACTAAATGCTTTTATTAAGTTATCTAATATATTTTCTGCTTCATCATCTAAATTTATATAAAAGTCTAATCCGTATTTTTCTACAAATACATTAATAGATGATGCTACTTCATTTTTAAAACCTTTAATTGTTGCTTTATCATCTGTTGTATCTATTCCTGAAAAATTAAATTTTAATATATGATAACTGTTTTTTAATTTAGTTGGATTTTTTCCTATATATGTATTTCCATATAATTTTTCAAATTTTTCTAATTTTTTTATATCATAATAGTTTTCTAATGTACTCGTAAATAATGTTTTTCCAAATTTTCTTGGACGTAAAAACATAATATATGGTTCTGCTAAATTTTCCAATTTTTCTATATACATTGTCTTATCTACATAATAATAATCATTTTCTACTAATCTTTCATAATCACTTATTCCATATGGTAATTTTTTCATATTGTACCACTTCCTTTTTTATCTTATACTTTTATATTTTACTATATTAGTTATAAAATAGCAATGTATTTTAATATTCTTTCGGTGAAAATTTTCCAATTGGTCAGATACATCTGACCAAAATTCTTTTTATAGCTACTCCTCTAATCTCTTACTATTTCTGTTCCTTTATGAACTTTCATGAATTAGCTAAACAACATACCTTTCTCACACAAAAAAAGACTTTTGAGTGAAATCCCAAAAATCTCTTTTTATATATTTATTAAATTAAACTAATTGTAAAATTGCAACTTCTGCTCCGTCTCCTCTTCTTGGACCAGCTTTTACTATTCTTGTAAACCCACCTACATTTTTACCAGCATATTTTGGTGCTATTTCATTAAATAACATTGCTGGTACATCTATGTTTTTACCGTCTGCATCTTTTACTTTATTTAGTTTTCTCATCATTTTTCTTCTTGCATTTAATCTTGTTGGCATGTCTTTTTGTCTTTTTTCTGTTTTTGTTTCTTTTACAACTTTTAAATATTCTTTTCCATTTTTACTTTTTACTAGTTCTGTTTCTTTGTGTCCTTTTGAATCTATTTTTGCAGTAGTGATTTTTACTTCTACTTCTTCAAAATTATCTTTTTCTTTTATTGCTAATGCTATTAAACTATCAGCAATTGATTTTACTTCTTTAGCTCTAGCTAATGTTGTTTCTACTTTACCATGTACTAGTAAATCTGTTGTTAAAGATTTTAACATTGCCATTCTTATATCAGTAGTTCTACCTAATTTTCTATTTGTAGCCAATTTTTTTCACCTTCCTTTTAGTTACATCTTTATTTTTTTACTTATTCATCTTCTTGTGCAAAGCTTAAGCCTAATGAATGTAATTTGGCTGTTACTTCATCAAAAGATTTTTTACCTAAATTTCTTACTTTCATCATATCTGTTTCTGATTTATTTATTAAATCTTCAACAGTTGCAATACCTGCTCTTTTTAAACAATTGAATGATCTTACAGATAATTCTAATTCTTCAATTGACATTTCTAGAACTTTTTCTTTTTTAGATTCTTCTTTTTCTATCATTACTTGTGTATTCTTTGCTGCTTCTGATAAATCTATAAATAATTCTAGATGACCTGTCATTACTTTGGCAGCTAAGCTTAAAGCTTCATGTGCTTTTAAACTTCCGTCTGTCCATACTTCTATAACAAGTTTATCATAATCTACCATTTGTCCAACTCTAGTATTTTCTACTTGATAGTTTACTTTTTTTACTGGAGTATAAATTGAATCAATTGGTAATACAGATATATCTTGATCTGGTTTTTTATTTTTTTCAGCTGAATTGTATCCTCTACCTTTGTCAGCTGTCATTTCCATTCTTAATGTACCACCTTCAGAAACTGTTGCTATATGTAAATCTGGATTAAGCACTTCTACTGTTCCATCTGTAATGATATCACCAGCAGTTACTTCTCCTTCTCCCTTAAAATCAATTCTTAATAATTTTTCTTCATTATCTTCTGATTTTAATCTTACATTTTTTAAATTCACTATTATTTCTGGTACATCTTCTACAACATTTGGTATTGTAGAAAATTCATGTAAAACTCCATCGATTTTTACACTTGTTATTGCACATCCTGGAAGAGATGAAAGTAATATTCTTCTTAAAGAATTTCCTATTGTTACGCCATATCCTCTTTCTAATGGTTCACAAACAAATTTAGCATAGTTATTTGCTTCATCAACCTCTAAACATTCAATATTTGGCTTTTCAAATTCTATCATTTTTACCTCCTATTATGAGAAAACTCTCTCATTATTTTTAAAAACTCTATAGGCTTTTTTAAGTAAAATTCTAAAGTTTTGATAAAACCTTTACACTTACTTTTAAACACTACTATTTTGAGTAAAGCTCTACTATTAAATGTTCTTCGATTGGTAAATCGATATCTTCTCTAGCAGCTAATCTTATTACTTTACCGCTTAATTTTTCAGCATCTTTTTCTAACCATGCTGGAACTGGTCTTGAAGCTGTTTCTTCTATATTTAATTTTAGTGTAGAGTTATCTTTTTTATTTTCTTTTACTGTGATAACATCTCCTGGTTTTACTAAATATGATGGTATATCTACTTTTTTACCATTTACTTCAAATTGTCCATGATTAACAAATTGTCTTGCTTGTGCTCTTGATGATCCAAATCCTAATCTATAAACAACATTATCTAATCTGCTTTCTAATATTTGTAATAAGTTTGTACCTGTTACACCTTTTAAATTAGAAGCCATTTCGAAATATTTTCTAAATTGTTTTTCTCCTACTCCATAATATGATTTTGTTTTTTGTTTTTCTCTTAATTGTGTACCATATTCAGATAATTTTGCTCTTTTTTGTCCATGTTGTCCTGGTGCATAATTTCTTCTAGAAATACTGCATTTGTCTGAATAACATCTTGAACCTTTTAAGAACAATTTTTGTCCTTCTCTACGGCAAATACGACATTGTTCGTCTTTATATCTAGCCATTTTTTTACTCCTTTCTTTCTATAGACAGGGGACACACCTTACCTTTAGGTCATCTCCACTAGGGCTCAAGGAATGTCCCCTTCCCTTGTGAATTGCTGATTAATCTTTGCTTTAGTTTGTCACCTGTTTTCTATTTATTTATTGACACACCTTACCTTTAAGTCATCTCCACTAGGGCTAAAGGAATGTCCCCTACCCTTGTGAATTACTGATTAATCTTTATTTTAGTTTGTCACCTGTTTTAATTCCATATCTTAAACCCTTCTTCTCTTAGGTGGTCTGCATCCATTGTGTGGTATTGGTGTTACATCTTTGATTGCACTAATTTCTAGTCCTGCTGTTTGAAGTGCACGAATTGCAGCTTCTCTTCCTGAACCTGGTCCTTTTACAAATACTTCTACTGTTTTTAAACCATGTTCCATAGCAGCTTTTGCAGCTGTTTCAGCAACTTGTCCTGCAACAAATGGTGTGCTTTTTCTAGAACCTTTAAATCCTAATCCTCCAGCACTTCCCCATGAAATTGCATTTCCTTGTGTGTCTGTGATTGTAACTATTGTATTATTAAAACTAGAATGAATGTGTGCTTGACCTTTTTCGATGTTTTTTCTATTTCTTCTAGCTACTGGTTTTCTAGCTGTATTTTTATTAGCCATTTTTACTGATTCCCTCCTCATTTTGGAAAATTATTATTTTTTACTTTTACTTACTAATTTTCTAGGACCTTTTCTTGTTCTAGCATTTGTTTTTGTTCTTTGTCCTCTTACTGGTAAACCTCTTCTATGTCTTAATCCTCTATAGCATCCAATTTCAGTAAGTCTTTTGATATTAAGAGCTACTTCTCTTCTTAAATCGCCTTCTACTTTGTATGATTCATCAATAATTTTTCTTATTGCATTTTCTTGTTCATCTGTTAAATCTTTAACTCTAGTGTCTGGATTAACTCCAGCTTTTGCTAAGATTTTTTGAGAACTTGATAGACCTATTCCATAGATATATGTAAGTCCTACTTCTACTCTTTTTTCTTTAGGCAAGTCTACTCCTGCGATACGAGCCATATTTTTTTGCACCTCCAAATTTTATTTTATAAAATTAAATTGCGTTTTAAAAATTGCTAAAGTGAAATGCACTAATTTAGTGGTCAATAGCTATTTTAAAACATATATATAAACACAAATCTGATAAAGAAACTTTTTTGTTTCCCAGCCGCTACCTAAATTTGTGTTATAAACTAAATTAAGGAACTAACCTTGTCTTTGTTTGTGTTTAGGGTTTTCACAAATTACTCTAATAACCCCTTTTCTTTTTATTACTTTGCATTTGTCACACATTTTTTTAACTGATGGTCTTACTTTCATTTTTAGCACCTCCTTGAATTACTACAAAAAAGAAAATATAATAATATATTTATTTTATATATTATCAAATTTCTTCTTTTGTGATTTATATAGATGGGTTAATTTTTAACTTTACTTTATTTTGCTCTCCATGTAATACGTCCTCTTGTTAAATCATATGGTGAAAGCTCTACTTTTACTTTATCTCCTGGTAGAATTTTTATATAATTCATTCTTAATTTTCCTGAAATATGAGCTAATATTTGATGCCCATTTTCTAATTCTACCTTAAAGTTTGTATTTGGTAATGCTTCTACCACTGTTCCTTCAACTTCTATAACATCTTCCTTTGCCAATTTTTTACCTCCTATAAAGAGCATTTTATGTTACTATTTTTGTAAATTTTGTCAATTACGCATAATAACTATTATAGTATATACTAATTTTAAAGAATTGTCAATATTTCTGGCTCTTTTTCTGTAATTAAAATTGTATTTTCATAATGTGCTGCCATACTACCATCTTCTGTAACTATTGTCCAACCATCATCAAGTTCTAAAATATTAGGTTTTCCTTGTATAACCATAGGTTCTATTGCAAGTGTCATCCCTGGTTCTAAGCGTATTCCTCTACCTGCTTTTCCATAGTTTGGAATTCCTGGATCTTCATGCATTTCTCTTCCTATACCATGTCCTTGGAATTCTCTAACAACAGAAAATCCTTGCGAATGTACATACTCTCCAATTGCATGACAAACATCACCTATTCTATTTCCTTTTTTTGCATATTTAATTCCTTCAAAAAAAGCTTGTTTTGTAACATCAACCAATCTTTGTGTTTCTGCTGGAACTTTTCCAATAACAAAAGTTCTTGCCGCATCACCATTAAATCCATTTTTTAAAGCTACTGTATCTATACTTACTATATCTCCTTCTTTTATAATTCTATGTTTTGAAGGTATTCCATGAATTACTTCATCATTTATAGATACACATATAGATGCTGGAAATTTTGGTACACCTCTTATTCCTATATCATATCCTTTTTCTGCTGGAATAGCACCTAAACTTCTCATTGTTTTTTCTGCTATTTCATCAAGTTCCCATGTTGTCATTCCAGGTTTTATTCTTTTTTCTAATTCTTGGTAAGTTAAAGCAACAACCTTACATGCTTCTTTCATTAGTTCAATTTCTTTTTTTGATTTAATTGTTACCAATTTTATTACCTCTTTTCTTTATTTCTAGAACTGGGATTTGGGGACGGTCCTTAAAATCCCTTCTAGAAGGGATTTTAAGGACCGTCCCCAAATCCCTGTACCTAAATCCTATTTTAACATTTTTGCAATATCTTCTGCTACGTCTTTTCCCATTTTGTTAATAGATTTACTAACTACTGCATTATATAAATTTCCTTGTTTGTTATAGTATTCTACTAATGGGCTTGTTTGCTTCATATAATTGTCAATTCTTGATTTTACTGTTTCTTCATTATCATCTTTTCTTTGTACTAAAGGTGAACCACATTTATCACATATTCCTTCAACCTTTGGTGGATTTAATTGTAAATTATATATTGTTTTACATTCAGAATTTGAACATACTCTTCTATTTACTATTCTTTCTATTATTTCTTCTTCTGGAGTAGTTAGATTAACTACTAAGTCTACTTTTTTTCCACTTTCTTTTAATATTTTGTCTAATGCTTCTGCTTGAACTACTGTTCTTGGGAAACCATCTAGTATAATTCCATCTTTTACATCATCATCTTTTAAACGATTTTCTACTATTCCTATTGTGATATCATCTGGAACTAAATTTCCTTTAGAAATATAGCTATCTGCTATTTTTCCAAGTTTTGTTCCTTCTTGAATATTTTTTCTAAATATATCTCCTGTTGAAACTTGTTTGATTCCTAATTTTTCTTGTAATATTCCTGCAACAGTTCCCTTTCCTGTACCAGGTGCACCTAACATAATAATAATCATTATAACCACTCCCATCATAAATTCTTAATTACTTAAATTTTATATTTCTTATTTTTGATAAAAGTTCTAAAAATTTAAATAATCTTTATTATATTTATTACTTTTATTTACCATAAATACATAATAAACATAATAAAAATTACTAAATGAAATTTCATGGTCAATTGGCTCTATAACCAATTGACCATTATATTTTATTCTAAGAATCCCTTATAATGTCTCATTACTAATTGAGATTCTAATTGTTGAACAGTTTCTAATGCAACACCTACAACAATCAATATTGAAGTACCACCAAATGCGATATTTAAATCTGTAAATCTTAAGAACATTGGAATTATAGCAATAATTGCTAAGAATAATCCTCCGAACCATGTTAATTTAGATATTATTGATGATAAATATTCTGTTGTTGGTTTTCCTGCTCTTATTCCTGGTATGAATCCACCATTTTTCTTTATATTGTTTGATACTTCTGCTGGATTAAATGTAGCATAAGTATAGAAAAATGTAAATCCTACTATCAATAATAAGTATATTGCTGCATTTGCTATAGAATATCCAATTCCTACACTTGATGAAGATGTAGCAATTGATAATTTATATAGTCCTGCTAAAAATCCAGTTTGTGATGCTATATCACTTACAAATATTTGAATAATCATAGCTGGAAATGTCATAAATGATGATGCAAAAATTATTGGCATAACACCTGCCATTGCAAGTTTTAATGGTATATGTGTATTTTGTGCACCCATCATTTTTCTTCCTACTACTTTTTTAGAATATTGTACTGGAACTCTTCTTTCAGCTTGTTGTACAAATACAACTCCTGCTACTAGAATAATTGCTCCTATTACTATTCCTATTGCTAATAATAGACCTGTTGTGCTGAATCCAGAACTTGTCATTATTAATCCCCATAAAGTAGTAACAAAACTTGGTAATCCTGCAATTATACCTGTAAAGATAATAATTGAAATACCATTTCCTATTCCTTTATTTGTAATTTCATCTCCTAGCCACATTAGTATTGCAGTACCTGCTACTAAAGCTACAACAACTACTGAGGCTGTTTTGAAAGATGTATCAACAAATATTCCTGAAGAACTATATGATAAGAATATACCAATTGCTTCAACTAATGCTAATACAATTGTTAGCATTTTTGTATATTTGTTAATTTTCTTTCTTCCTTCTTCTCCACCTTCTTTAGTTAATCTTTCTAAAGCAGGTATAATCATTGCTAATAATTGAATAACAATTGATGCTGTAATATATGGACTAATAGACATTGCAAATACAGAAAATCTTGAAAAAGCTCCTCCAGAAATAATATTTATTAGTCCTGCAATTCCATCTGCTGATGACATTGCTTCATTTAATGCAATGTTATCAACTCCTGGAACTGTTATATAACAACCTAATCTAAATACAACTATAAGTAATAATGTATATAATAATCTTTTTCTAACCTCTGGTGTTTTTAAAGCATTTGCTATTGTTTTAAACAACTAAATCACCTCAGCCTTTCCGCCTAAAGCTTCTATTTCTTCTTTAGCTTTTGCTGTAAATCTTACGGCTTTAATATTTAATTTCTTTTCTAGTTTTCCTGTTGCAAGTACTACGATACCATCATTGATTTTTCCAATAATTCCTTCTGCTAATAAGCTTTCAGCTGTAACATCTGTTGCTTTAGATTTATTAAGCATTGTTAATGTTACTTCTGTGTAAGTTTTTGCATGGATATTGTTAAATCCTCTTTTTGGTAATCTTCTATATAATGGTGTTTGACCACCTTCAAATCCACGTCTTACTCCACCACCAGATCTTGCTTTTTGACCTTTATGACCTCTTCCAGATGTTTTTCCTAGTCCAGAACCTATACCACGACCAACTCTTTTTCTAGCAACTTTTTTTGTAGCTGATTCTATTTCTCCTAGTTTCATTGACTGCTTGCACCTCCTTATTTTATGAATCCGTTAATATGTTTTTATTTTATTATTTTTTTTAAAATATATCAATAGTTTTTATAATATATCTTCTACTTTTTTACCTCTTTTTTTAGCAACTTGTTCTACTGTTTGCATTGCTCTTAGACCTTCTATTGTAGCATAAACAACATTTCTAGGATTATTTGTTCCTATAACTTTTGTTCTTATATCTTTATATCCTGCAAGTTCTAATACTGGTCTAACACTTCCTCCAGCAATAACTCCAGTACCAACTTCTGCTGGTTTTAATAGAACTTTTGCACTTCCAAATTTTCCTACAAATTCATGAGGTACTGTTGTTCCTACTACTGGAACTTCTACTAAGTTTTTCTTTGCTTCTTGAATAGCTTTCTTTATAGCATCTGGAACTTCAGCTGCTTTTCCATTACCTACACCAATGTGTCCATTTTCGTCACCAACAACTACTACTGCACTAAATCTAAAAGTTCTACCACCTTTTACAACTTTTGCAACTCTGTTTATGGCAACTACTTTTTCTTTTAATTCATTTTTTTCTTCCATTGGTTATTTTTTCCCTCCTTCTAACTAATGTCAGGGGACACACCTTACCTTTGGGTCACATCCACTAGGGCTTAAGGAATGTCCCCTCCCCTTGTGATTTAGTGATTACTCCTTGCTTTGGTTTGTCACCTGCTTTGATTTCTTGTTTGACACACCTTACTTTTGGGTCATCTTCACTAGGGCTTAAGGAATGTCCCCTCCCCTTGTGATTTAGTGATTAACCCTTGCTTTGGTTTGTCACCTGCTTTGATTTTTTAGAATTTAAGTCCGCCTTCTCTTGCTGCTTCTGCTAGTTCTTTTACTACACCATGATATATGTATCCACCACGGTCAAATACTACTGTTTCGATATTTTTTGCTTTTGCTTTTTTTGCAATTAAAGCTCCTAATTCTTTAGCTGCTTCTTTATTAGCATGTTTTGTTTTTATTTCTTTGTCTAATGTTGAAGCACTAACTAAAGTATTTCCAGCAACATCATCAATTACTTGTACATATATATTTGTATTACTTCTATATACACATAGTCTTGGTCTTTCTGCTGTACCAGATATTTTTCTTCTTACTCTTAAATGTCTTCTTGTTCTTTCCATTTTTCTATCTGTTTTCTTAACCATTTTTTACTCCTTTCTTCTATAAAATTCAGGTATTTATTTTATAGGATTTTTATTTTATTTACCTGTTTTTCCTTCTTTACGTCTAATAACTTCTTCAGCATATTTAATACCTTTACCTCTATATACTTCAGGTGGTCTTTTTGTTCTTATAACT
>CAJFJM010000023.1 GCA_904384245.1 uncultured Clostridia bacterium | reverse complement strand
GTATTAATTTAATATTTCCATTATTTACCATAAAGTGCTATTTTTTAGGACTTTTATTTTTCATGGAATTTTTCCTTTATTATTTTTCAACCTTATTCCCCCTTCTATCGTAAGCTAAGCTTATGTAGCTTCGCTACTTTTCTTATTATATAGGAAAAATCGACTTTTATCTTTACCCTATATGGATTTTTCCGTATATAACAAGAAAAGTGTCCTTTAAAAAGACCCGCGTGAGCTAAGCTTATGTAGCTTCGCTACTTTTCTTATATAATATCATTTAAATAAAATTTAATCAATATCTAATTTTTTTATTATTTTTCCATTTAAATTTTTTAATAGTATTTCATTTTCTGTTATAATTGCATAACTATTTTCTGTTCCATTTTTGGGTAAAGATATAGAACCTGGATTTAAAAATATTTTATTATTTTCTTCTTCAATAAATCCTGTGTGGAAATGTCCATATACTAGAATATCAAATTTTTCTTCAGGCTGATTTTCTTTATTCCACTTATGTCCATGTGTAAAAAATATTTTTTTGCCATTTATTTCCATAACATAATATTCATGCATTGGGAATTCTGATATCATTTCATCGACTTTTGCATCACAATTTCCTTTTATTACAATTAGATTTTCTTTTAGATTATTTAAAATTTTTGCAACTTCCATAGGATTATATTCTTCAGTTAATGGGTTTCTTGGACCATGATAGTATAAATCTCCTAATATGATTATTTTGTTTGGTTCTTCTTTTTTTATTATTTCTTGCAATTTTTTTGTAAAAAATAGAGAACCATGTATATCTGAACATATCAATATTTTCATTTATTTTTCCTTATATAATAAGTTTATTATTATATTTACCTTTCTTATTTTTTACTTTTTCATCTTTCTTTTTTATTATAAAGAAATTTTATTTTTTGATTCTTTTATTTTATGTTAATTTTTTGTTTTCTTTTAATTTTTTTTATTTATTCTAGTACTTTTTTTATTTCTTCATCTTGTTGAATTTCTTCTGTTAAAAAATTAAACGCTCTTTTGTCTTGTTCAATTGATATTTTAGCTATTTCTTTATTATTTCTTAATCTATAACTTGCATATTTTACAATTATTCCTTTATTTGTAACAGCTGCTTTGACTACATCATAATCATCTCTTAAGTCTTCACTTGCATAATATAATGCTTGTCCATAATTTTGACAGCTTTCTAAAACTAATTCTTTATCAGCTTTTAGTTTGTCTGATGCATAACATATTGTCCATGGTGCTGTTTTTATCGCTAGCTCTAAAACTTCTTTGTCATCTTTTAATTTATCACTTGCGAATTCTAGACTTTCACCATCTTGTTTTAATGCTTGCATTACTATTTCTTTGTTATTTTTTAAATTTTCTGATGCTAGTTCTAAGTTTTTCCCCTTTTCTTGAACTGCTTTTAGCATATATTCATAGTTATCATTATTTTGTTTTATTTCTTCTGTGTCCATTTTCTTGCCTCCCGTACAATAAAAAGTTTTATGTATTGTTATTTTAATTATATTCTAAAATACTATAAAACTTTTTATAATATAACATATTTTTTGTATAAATTCTATATTATTTTTGTATTTTTCTTATATACTTAATTTGTACTTACATTTCTTATATGATTTTTACGTGTTATGTTTTGTTTTTTTCTTCAATCTGATTTTTTAAATTTAAATATATGTATTTGTCTAGCTTTTTGCTTTGCTTAAGTATTTCTTCATATGTTTTTTCTTCTTCTATCATTTTGTCTAATTTTTTTCTGTTCTTGTCTATGAGCAATGCTAATACATATTTATTCATAACATCATCTCACCTCTTTCTTTTTATTTTCCTCTCATACTTATACTTTAACTTCAAGTAAGTATAACATTATTACTTTAATTTTTTTGTCGAAACTTGTCGAGGAAAATAATTTTTTTAGACATTTTTGTATTTTAGGGGTGTTTTTGTGTTTTTTGTATTTTTTTACTTTTTGGGATAGGTTTTTTCTTTAGTTTTCTCTAATATATTTAATTGCATTTGGTATATTTTCAATTGTATCTGAAGCTTTCATTGAAATATCTGTATATTTTGCTTGTGCAAATTCTCCTGCAATACAAGCAAGCATTGCCCCTGCTGATACAGTTAACAGGTTATTTTCTTGATAGCCAAGCATACCTGTTATAATCCCAGATAAAACATCTCCACTACCAGCTGTTGCCATTCCTGGCACTGCTTTTTTTACTAAATAAGTTTTTTCTCCATTTGTGACAATTGTTGTTGCACCTTTTAAAAGTAAAGTGATATTATATTTTTGTGCAAAATCTTTTGCTACTTGTATTGGATTTTGTTTTATTTTTTCGACACTTATCTTACTTAATCTTTCAAATTCTTTTAGATGAGGTGTTAATACTATTTTGCTTTTTGTAGTTTTTAAAATATTCATATCCATTTGTGATAAAGTATTTAATCCATCTGCATCAATTACTAAATTTCCTGTATAATTTTGTATTATTTTGTCGATTATTATACTATATTCTTCTGATTTTCCCCATCCCATTCCTAGTGCTAGAGCTTTTAATCCTTTTAATGCTTCTTCTAAATTATTGTCACTAGTTATGTGATTATTTAAATCACATTTTAAAGGATATAATGTTTGTTCTAAAAGATATGGAGAAACAGAGTTTACTATACTTTCTGGTACTATTACTCTAACAATCCCTGCACCACTTCTTACAGCTGCTGCACTCATACTTGATAATTTAATTGCTCCAGAATATTCCACTGAACCTCCCATTATTCCTACAGTTCCAAACATTCCTTTATGTGATTCCTTTTTTCTTTCTTTAAATATTTCTTTTAGGTCTTTTACTTCTATTTCATATATGTTTTTTTCTATTTCTTTCATTTTATCAGCTCCTATTTTTGTTGTACTTTTAATTTAATATTTGATTTATTTTAGAATATCATAGTTGTTATATAATAATCAAGACTTATAAAATGAAAAAATACAATCTCTTTGAAAATAATTGTTACAATTTATCAGTTTGTTTTTGTAGAGAAGTTTCAAACTAAAAATCAACTAATTTTTTGAATTTTTTATAAATTTTTCCTATATTTGTTATCTTTTTTATAATATAAAATTATATTTTGGTTATACTAATTTTGGTGATTATCGTGAACAAAAAATTTATTGTTGTTTTATTAGCGTTTTTAGTAATAGGTGCTTTAGCTTTTTTTATATGGAAATATACTAGTAATAATTCAGATACAAATTATGAAGCAAGTAAAACCTCTGTAAATAATACTGAACAAAATAATAATACTGATAATAAAGATGAAAATTCTACAGCGGAAAACAATTCTACTCAGCCTCAAACACAAAATCAAACCCAAGAAAACTCTGGATCTGGAACAAATACTCCATCAACTAATCCTGCTCCTACTACACAAATTCAAGAAGAAATTTTATCTACTTTTTCTACTAAAATTTATTCTACAGATGCTTCTAGGCAAAATAACATTTCTATTACTTGTTCTGTTCTTAATGGTACAACTGTTAAAAATGGTGAGACATTTTCTTTTTGTAATACTGTAGGACCTTCAAGTACAGCAAAAGGTTATCAAAAAGCTGATATTTTTGATAAAAATGGTAATAAGGAAAAAGGATTAGGTGGTGGAAACTGTCAAGTTAGTACAACATTATATAATGCTGTTCTTGCAGTTCCTGCCCTTCAAGTAACAGAAAGACATGAACATAGTAATTATGTTCCATATATAGAAGAAGGAAAAGATGCTGCAGTTGCATATGGGAGTTATGATTTAAAATTTGTTAATAATGTTGGACATGAAATAAAAATAACTGCTGCAACTGATGGAAATTCTATAAGTATTAGTATTGTTGCATTAAAAGCTGTTTAATCTTTTAACCCTTTCTTTGCTTTTTTCATAAAATCATTTATTTGGCATATATTTAAATGGTGATTTCATTTGAGAAAAGCAAAGATTTTTTTAATAAATGGTGTAATTTTGACTTCAACTTCACTTTTAACACGTGGAGCTGGACTTATATTTAATATTTATATAGCAAATCAGGTTGGTTCAACAGCAATTGGAATTTTTAGTCTTATTATGTCTGTTTATAATTTTGCTATAACAGTAGCTACATCAGGTTTAAGTATTTCTTGTACTTGTATAGTTTCTGAAGAATTTGAGAAAAAGAATTATATAACTGGTATAAAAGCTGTGCGAACTTGCAAAATATTTGCTTTACTTCTTGGTATTTTTGCTGGTTTTTTTATTATACTTTTAGCACCAATTATATCTAAATTTTGGCTAAAAGGTGCTGTTTCAAATATTCCTATATATACAATTGCACTTGGCCTTCCATTTATTAGTATTTCTTCTGTAATTGGTGGATATTTTTCATCTGTTGGAAAATCTTATAAAAGTGCTATTGCTCAAACTTTTGAGTTGACTATAAAAATGATTGCATCTATTATCTTTTTACATTTTGCTATTCCTAAGGGTGTTGAAGCAATTTGTATTTCACTTATTTTAGCTGATGTTATTTCTGAAATATTTTCTTTTTCTTTGAATTCTATTTTTTATACTATTGATAAAAGGAAATATTGTCAGACTAGAAATATGCCTATACAAATGAAAAGAAAAATATTTAATATTGCTTTTCCTATAGCAATTACATCATGTATAAAATCTGGACTTTCTTCATTAAAACAATTTCTAATACCTCTACGATTAGAATTATCTGGTCTTACATATTCTATGGCTGTTTCTCAATATGGTTTAATTAGTGGGATGGTTATGCCTGTTTTACTATTTGCTAATGTTTTTATAACTTCATTTAGTGGATTGCTTGTTCCTGAATTTTCTAGATTACTTGCTGGAGAAAATTATAATAGATTAAAAACTGTTTCTAATACAATTTTTCAGATAACTTTTATTTTTTCTATTTGTATTGGAAGTATTTTCTTTTTTTATTCTGATGAGATTAGTTTGGCAATTTATCAAAATTTAGAATCTGCTAAATGGATTAAAATTCTTGCACCACTTGTATTGCTTATGTATGTAGATAATATAGTTGATGGAATATTAAAAGGTATAAACGAACAAGTTGGTGTTATGTGTTGTAATATTATTGATTTACTTGTTACTATTTGTATAATTTTTTTCTTAGTTCCTAAAATGGGAATTATTGGATATATTTTTAGTATTTTTGTTAGTGAAATATTAAATTTTGTAATTAGTTGCTTTCAGTTAAGACATAGAATAAAATATCATATTCGACTTTTTAAATCTATTTTGATTCCTATGTGTGCTAGTTTTTTGGCTTTTTTAGTAACTGATATTTTTACTTTAAGCTTTTCTTCTGTTTTATATAGTTTGATTTTTAAAATATGTGTGTTTAGCGCTGTATATGTTGGGATTTTGTTTTTGGTTAATTATAAGGTTAAAAGTAGATTTTTTAGTTTCTTTAGAGATTAAGATTTTTATTTTATATTTTGATATATCAACAAAGAAGAGCGTCAAGCTGACGCTCTTCTTTGTTGATGTTTTCTTCTTCCTTTTCTCTTAAAAGTCCTTCTCAATATTGTTAATGCAATATCAATCCAAATGTAGGCAGTAGCTATCCAAACCATAGCTGTTACTATTAAGATTGTATACTGGATTAACTTTCCTTCAGTTCCAAGGTTTGAAAACCATCTCACAAATTTGTTTTCACTTTGATAGTACTCTGTTTCTCTTTCATCCATCAAGTCATCAATATCTTGATCATAGTTATATGCCCATCTCTCGCTAGCCGGTTTTTCCTGTAAGAACTGAATCTGTCCTGAAATTTGGTTAAGTTCCCATGCAGTTTTAAATATTACACTTCCAGCCCGGAAAACAACCACTGTTCCTATTGACATTAAAAAAATAATTGTCAACAGTATAATTATAGATGTTGTGTTTCGTTGTCTTTTTTTCATAATGCAATCTCCTTTTTCTTCTTTATTTTATGCTCGCCCTCGGGTTACTATACTTATATTATACCACCTTTACATAAAAATTTCAAATTTAAATAAAAAATTATTACTTATTGCTTTTTTTTAACCATTACTATATAATACCCCAGAGGTGAAACAAATGACAATTGCAGATATAATAACAAAACACAATATTTCTGATGCAACACTAAAAAATTGGCATAAATTAAATTATATCAAAGATATAAATAACATAACAGAGGAAGAACTAAATCAAATAATTCAAAAAAAAGATGCTTCAAGAAGAAATAAAAAAAATTCATTAGAAACAATTATTCCAAAAACATATCTTTCTTCTGAAAGTTCTGCTACCTTATTACAACAATTATTGGATTTAAAAGATACTTACGAAGTTGAAGAAAACACATTACTTTTTTATATTATAAAAAAAGTTTTAGCAAATAAATTTACTGCAGAAATAGAGACTGAAGTAAAAAATATTTTAGGAAATATCGTTGAGCCTGATGCAGATTTTCTTACAGCACTTGAAAAAATGCAATTTAATTTTTCTAGTGATGATGATTTTATTGGTGCATTATATATGTCTTTAAAATCTATTGGAGATAGAACTAAAACAGGTGTATTTTATACTCCTGCAAAGATTGTTGATTTATGTGTTAGTAAAATAGATGATATATATACAAAAAACAGTATTTGTGACCCTGCATGTGGTAGTGGGAATTTTTTAATAAAAATTTTTAATAAATTATCTGAGAGATTTGATGAAAAAGAAATTATTAGTAAAATATATGGCATAGATATTGATCCTACTGCTGTTTTAATATGTAAATTAAATTTATATAATTTAACCAAAAACATTAACTTTAATGAAATACATATTTTAAATGAAGATTTTTTATTTGCAGACATTCCTAATAATTTTGATGTTATAATTGGTAACCCACCATGGGGTGCAAAATATTTGCCAGATTATATAAATAAATTAACTGAAAGCTATTCTAAAATTATTGCACGATATGATTCTTTTGCCTTATTTATACATAATTCTTTGAATCATTTAAATGAAAATGGTTCTTTAATATTTATACTTCCTTCTTCAATAATAAATATTGAAAGACATGAGGCAATTCGTCAGGAAATATTGCAATATTCTATTAGTGAAATTGCTGATTTAGGTAGACAATTTTCAGAAGTATATACAGATACAGTTTTCTTTAAAATGACAAAATCTGATGCTGATGATGATAGTATGATTTATAATGGCAAAATAACTGAATATAGAGATATTTTTAATAATAATCCATATACATCTTTTCTTGTTTCTTCTAATCCTATTACTAAAAGTATTTTGGATAAGATTAAAAATGCTGATTCATATTTTTTGAATACTAATAATATTAAATATTGTCTTGGTATAGTTACTGGAAATAATAAAGATTTTATTAGATCTGTTAAAGAAGAAAATTATGAGCCTGTGGTATCTGGAAAAAATTTAGAAAAATTTTATGTAAATAGCAAAAGTATTGAAAAATATATTTTATATAGACCTGAAAAATTCCAGCAAGTTGCAGATACTAGCTTGTACCGTTCTTCAAATAAAATATTATATAAATTTGTAGGAAAAAAACTTACTTTTGCATATGATACAGATGGATTGTTGTCTTTAAATAGTGCTAATGTAATTTCACTGCCAGATGATTTAGATGGATATTATATTACTGCTATTTTAAATTCAAGATTAACACAATTGTTTTTTGATGAATATTATAATACCCATAAAGTTTTAAAAAATCATATTCAACATTTTCCTATATATAATTTACCTGATAATCTTGTTGCTCAAATTGTAGATTTTTCTAAACAAATTATAAAACAAAAAAATTATTTATTACATTATGAAGATATTGAAGATATTTTATATACTAATTTAGAGCTAACAAATAATGAAATAGATTATTTAAGAAAAAATATTAATTAAATTTTAAAAAAGAGTAAAGGATAGCACTTAATGTGCTTTTCCTTCTCTCATTCCAAAAAGAGTCTAGCACTTTTTTGCTAAACTCCATATTTCATCGGTTAAATATGTATTTATATTTCATTTTATCTTTCTTCTCCTTTATTTTTTATATTATCTATTTCTTCAATAATCTCGTGTTCAAAAAATCTTTCTTGAAATTCTACTAATGCCTCAATTTGTTGTTTAGTATATATTTTTTCTTCAGGGGCAATCACTAATTTATCGTCATCATCATCCAATCTATGTATCGCAGCTATACATTTTCCTTCATATTCCTCTACTGGTTCAAATATTCCTACTATATATGCATCTAATTCTTCACCATCACCACTAATTGTATTTGGAACATATCCATAATTAATTGGATATATAAAATTCCATTTAGGATGTTTTGAGCCCATTGGTCTATCCATAACAATTTTTACTTTTTTTCCTAAATAATCTTTATAATTTGCTTTTTTCATATATTATCCTCTTTAATATAATTTATATCCAAAATATTATAAAAATCCTCATAAGACAATTCTTTGAAAAAATAATTATCAACATGAAATTTTAAACTCTTTTTCTTTATATGAAATTGTCCCTCTCCTTTATTTCCCTTATGTTGTTTATCTGAATATCCAATTTTACTTTTGTTTTCTTCAAACTCTTTTTTTGTCATTTTAAAAATTATAATTTTGTCAGAAAAAAATATTCCATAATATAAAATGTCAAATTCTTTTGTTTTGATTTGTTGTATATTACAGTCAAAAGCACAATTAAAAGCTTCTTCATATTTTAGAAATCTTTTCTCTTTTAATGCTTTCATTATTTCTTCTATTACATTTTCTTCTGTTATCTTTTTTGCATTTGCTCTCATAGCTATAGAAAATTTAACTTCAACCTTTTTATTGTTTTCTGTATCTAGTAAATCATAAAATATGCTATCTGGTTTTTCTAAGCCAAGCATTTTTTTAATCATTATTTCTGCTATTTTTCCTGTTCTTCTTGTTCTTAATGCATATATTCCATCTCTTAATTTTTCATATTTTTCTTCCATAACTATCACCTCTAAAAGATATTATCATATATTACATTTTTTTACAATCAAATATTTTCTTTTCTAATAGTTTCAATAATATTTTGATTTTTTGTTTTACTTACTGAATATTGCATAGTTATAAATATTATAACAAATACAAATATTATAGAAATTAGTATTGGTACTATTGGCAAATGATATTCTGTTTCATATATTGTTCCTGTTACATTAAATATTAGATATGATAAAATTATTCCTACAGGTATTCCATATATTAACGATTTTGCTCCATATATAAAACTTTCATAGTTTATCATTCTTCTAAATTCATTATTTGTCATTCCTATTGATTTTAATATTGCAAATTCTCTTGTTCTTAATGCCATGTTTGTTGTTATTGTGTTAAAAATATTTGTTATTCCAATTATTGATATTACTATTATAAATCCATATAAAAAGATTGATATTATTAGCTCCATATTTTTTGATGATTGATAATCTTCTTCTAAATTAAATATATTTGTTTTATTATAAGGATTTATTGGTATTATTTCTTGTTCTAATTTATATGGGTCTTCTGCATTTATGCACATTGTTGTAACATCTCTTTGTAAGTTATTTATATATTCATCAGATACTATTAAAATTGCTGTGTTATTGTTTGAAAATAGACCATCCATTGGCATTTTTGTTGTTCTTAATGCTATTTCTATTTGACTTTTGTTTATTGGTTCATCAGTTTTTTCATCATGTTGTACATATTGTAATATATCTCCTTGATTTACTTTTAGCATATTATATTCTACTCTTTTTATTCCATCTTTTCCTTCTTCATATATATTTGCAATTATGGTATCATACAATATTGCTTTATTTTTTACATCTTCATAATTTAAGCCTAATTCTTTTATATAATTTCTATAGCATTCATCTCCTAATGAATATGCTAGTATTCCAACATCTGCTTTAGCATCTACATTTGTGCTATAACCTGCTTTTTCATCTAATAGATTTGGGTCTATATATAAATATGCAAATGTTTCTATTGCATATTCTTTAATTCCATCTAGTTTTGCTATTTTATTAAAATATTCTAGTGCTTGATTATTATTTTGTCCTCCTGAATATAATGTTAGATTATATCCTGATGGTTCTATTTTTAATGATGATACATTAAATAGGTTTTCTATTACTGAATTCATGGAGATAAATAATACTATACTTAGGAATATAGAAAATATTGTTGTTCTATATTTCTTTTTACTTCTTTTAAAGTTCTTCCTTGCAATAACTCCTTCTATTCCAAATAATTTTTTTGTTATTTTATATTCTTTTATTCCTTTACCTTTTGATTGCTTTTTTTGTTGTCTTTTTGATATTTTTATGTCTGATTTTTCTCTTATTGCATCTATAGGTGTGATTCTACCTGCTCTTATACTTGGTTTAATTATTGATATTATTATCATTATTATAGATACTAAAACTGCTATTCCTATTGCTTCCCATGATATAACTAATTTTAAGTCAAAATTGTCTACTAATGGTTCTACCCCACTATTTAAAATTGAATTTACAACTGCTAATACTATTCCTATACTTGCTATTCCTACAATTATACCTAATGGGATTGAAATTATGGCAAGTACAGTACCTTCAAAAAATATACTTTTTCTTATTTGTTTTGATGTTGCTCCAATACTTGCAAGCATTCCTAATTCTCTAGTTTTTTCTGTTAGTGATATGTTAAAACTATTTCTTATTACAAATGCTGATGTAAATAATATTATTACTATAACAATTCCTGCCATCATTATAATAAAATCATTTGTTCTAACACTTTTAAAGACTCCTAAGTATTGTAATAATGTATCATTTGTATTTATATATGCTCCATCTATTTTTAAATCATTTTCTAGATATTGTGTAAAACTGTATGCTTCTGATGGATTTTTTAATGTGATTAACATTCCTACATTTTGATTGTAGTTTATATTTTCTAATTTGGTTATAACTGTATAACCTGGTGCAGAATATTCTTCAAATGTTGGCCTTTCTATTTTTCCTACTATTGTGTATTCTTTAGCTTCTTCTACTATAAATTCTTCTTGTTCTATTTCTTCACTTTCTTCCATATTTTGCTCTTTTCTTGACTCTATATCTTCATCTGTTAAATATGGATTATTTTGATTTAGCTTTTCTCCTTCTATATATCTATTTCCAATATTTAATGTAATTTTGTCTCCTATGCTATATTTTACTCCGCCATTTGCTTCTAGATGTTCTGGTATAACTATTTCATTTTCATTTTCTGGCATTCTTCCTTCTATTAGTATTAACCCTCTATTTTTCATGCAATAATCATCAAATGCTTCAATATATACATATGGTTTATTTTCATTTTGTATTTCTGGAATTTTTGCATATCCGATGGTTTGTTTGTATCCTATTTTGTCTACTTTTACATTATTTTCTATATATTTTTTATTTTCTTCTGTTAAATTTTCTACTGTTATATGATAATTACCACCTTTTTTTATTTCTCTTTCTACTAGTGCCTTTTGAAAACTAACTACAAATGATGTAATTGCACATATAAGTGCTACTGATAGAATTATTCCTATTATTGTAACTATTGTTCTTTTTTTGTTGCTTTTTAAATTTTTTATGGTTATTGAATTTAATAATTTCAAAACGATCCCTCCTTTTATTTCATTTTTTGATCTTTTATAATTTTTCCATCTTCTATTGTTATAATTCTATCCGCTTCTAGTGCTATTTTTTCGTCATGTGTAATTACAATTAGTGTTTGCTTATATTTTTTATTTGAAGCTTTTAATAAATCCATAATCTCTTTTGATGCTTTACTGTCCAAATTTCCTGTAGGTTCGTCTGCAAGAACTATTGCAGGATGATTCATCATTGCTCTCCCTATTGATACTCTTTGTTGTTGCCCTCCTGATAGTTGATTTGGCAAATGATTTATTCTGTCTTCTAATCCTAATATATAAATTAGTTCATTAAAATATTTTTCATCTATTTTTTGACCATCTAAGTCACATGGAAGTGTTATATTTTCTTTTACATTAAGTATTGGTATTAAATTATAAAATTGATAAATAAGACCTACTTGTCGTCTTCTAAAAATGGCTAATTTATCATTATTTAAACTATATATATCTGTACCATCAATATATACTTTACCTGATGTTGGTTTATCTACTCCTCCTATTAGATGTAATAATGTAGATTTTCCACTACCAGAAGCTCCAACAATTGCAACAAATTCTCCTTTTTCTACTGAAAAAGAAACATTTTCTAGTGCAACTACCTCTGTATCTTTTTTGCCATATTTTTTTGTTAAATTTTCAACTTTTAAGATTTCCATAAAAAATCCCCTTTCTTAATTTATTTTGATTTTTACATAAAAATATTTTTCTCTATTAGCATATATGAAAAATAATATCTTTATTTATTGTTTTTATAATAACTTACTAAAATGACTCTAAAGTGACAAAAAAAATATTCCTACTTTATATTTTTATTAAAATTATAATAATATAAAGTAAGAAATATTTAAAGTGCTTATAAATAGTAAAGAAATTTTATCTTTCAAAATTACAATCTTTTATTTTTACTTTTTCCCCTTGTTTTTTCATCTCAACAATACGCTTTATCTCTTTTTTATTCACACAATTTTTTAACTCTTTTAAGGCTTTATTTAACTCATCTTCAAAACATGTTTCTTTTCCCATGCTAAGATACCAATCTTCTGTTTCTTTTATATATTTTCTTTGGAATTCTATACAGTTTGCATTTTTTGCATCTCTAACATTATACAATCTATCTGCTAGTTTAACCATTCTTGCCATTTTATTTTTCATTATTCTATCATGATATTCTTGTTCATCATAATTATCTTCTTTTGTAACTAAATTTACAGCTTCTGCTATTTTTTCATTTGACCAATTTAATATTTCTTGTCTTGTTACTCCCATATCTTCTACCATATCATGTAACAATCCCGCGATTTGATAGTCAATAGAAAATCCTTTTTCTTTTAGAATTTGGGCTACTCCTAATGGATGAAATATTGCTGGTGTTCCTTGTTTTCTTTTTTTACCCTTATATTTTTCTAATACTACTTTTTTTATTTCTTTTATATCCATTTTATTTCCCCTTAATTTTACTTTTATTTTTATATTGATTTTACAATTATTAAATTTTATACTAGTAATTTTAGCTATATTGTATGTTTCTTTACTACCTTAAAATCTTAAATAATTTGTTTATATAGTTTTATTGTAAATTTAGTCCAACTATTATTTTCTTTTTTACTTTGTACTCTTATTTCTCCGTCTTGATTTTTTATTATACTTTTGGCAAATGCTAGTCCTAATCCTAAACTTTCTGATTTGCTATTTTCTGCTTTATAAAATCTATCGAAAATGTGACTTATGTCTTTTGGAGATATTCCTTCTCCATCATCTATTATTGTGATTTGAGTATAAATTTTATTTTCTTCAATTTGTATTTTTATATTTTTTCCTTTGTGTTCTATTGAATTTTTAATAATATTAGATATTGCTTCAGATGTCCATTTTTTATCACAATATATTTGATTGTCTTCTTTTACTGTTAAAGTAATATTTGACTTATATACTTCACACATAGTTGCAAAATTATTTATTATTTCTTCTAACATTTCTTTTGCATTGTAAAAATCTTTTTTTAATATTATTGTTTTTGAATCTAATTTTGCTATATTTAGTAATGTTTTTATTAACCAATTTATTTTTTCTAGTTCTTTTGATGAATTATCTAAAAATTCTTTTTTCTTTTCTTCTGGTAAGTCAGTATATAATAAATCATTCATTAAATTTAACGATGTTAGTGGTGTTTTTAGCTGATGTGATATATCTGCTATTAACTTTTCTGTTTTTTGGTTACTTTCTTGTAAGTCTTTATTTTTTTCTTTTAACATCATTGTCATATCATATATATTGTTTTTTAATATACTGTCTAGACCTTCTTCTTGAGTTTTCAATTCTAAATTTTCTTCTCCTCGTATTATTTCTTGACAGTATTTTTCTAGTTCTTGCATTTTTTTCTTTTGCTTTTTGTTGTAGTAGATAAATACTAATATGATACATGTTATTCCAATTATATATATGTATAAAATTTTTAAGAAATTTTCTTGTATAAAATTATGGTTTCCTATTATTTCTTCTATATTTTGTACTTCTACTCCGTATTTTTTTAATATATTTTCTGTCTCTTCTTTGTTATTTGCTTGTGCTTTATTGAATATGTCTTTTATTATTTCTTCTTCTATTTCTGGATAATCTTTATGAATTTTACTTAAATAAGTATTTAATGTTTTGTATAATTGTTCATTATAATAATTTTTTGTATATGAAATAATTAGAATACTTGAAAATATAGTTATTATACAAATAATTGTTATTAGAAAAATTTTTTTAGCTTTATTTTTATTCATTTTGATTGATATTCCTTATTATAATAATTTTAGGTTTTTATTGATGGATTTACCTATAAACCTGTCCTTTTTTGAAAGTACAAATTAGAATAAAATTTCTAATTTGTGGATATTATTTATTTTTTATGTTTCTATTTTATATCCAATTCCTCTTATTGTTTTTATAATCTCTGGCTTATTTGCATTATTTTCTATTTTCTCTCGTATTCTTTTTATATAGACTGTTAATGTGTTGTCATTAACAAAATTTTCGTTTTCGTCCCATATGTTTGCTAATATTTGTTCTCTTGAAATTATTCCTCCTTTGTTTTCAAATAGTAAAAGTAGTATTTTGTATTCTAATGCTGTTAATTCTATTTCTTTTGATCCTTTTTTTACTATTTTTTTGCTTTCGTTTATTTCTACATCTTTTATTTTTATTGTTTCATCAATATTTTTATTTTCTGTGTGTCTTAGTACATTTTTTATTCTTGATAGAAGCTCTCTTGTATGAAATGGCTTTGTTATATAATCATCTGCTCCTAAGTCAAATCCTTTTACTATGTCTTTTTCTTCGTCTAGGGCTGTTAAAAATATTACTGGCGTATTAGATTTTTCTTTTAGCTTTTTATAAAAATCATATCCATTTCCATCTGGTAATGTTATATCTAGTAATACTATATTGAATTGTTCATTTTTTATTATATCTATTGCTTTATTTATATTTTGGGCTGTTTTGACACTAAAACCTTCGTTTTGTAAATAATATGTAAGTGTGTTTAAGATATTTTTATCATCTTCTACAATTAAAATTTTTATCATTTTTTCCCTCTTTAACTTTTTATAACTTAGTTATACCACAAATTTTAAAAAAAGAATAGTCTTTTTACTATTCTTTTTGAAGTATTGGCTTTAGCTTTTATGATTTTCAACTTCATTATTATAGAGAAGCCTCAAAGAAGTAATTATATCAATTTTAAAAATTTTTTGTGTGATTGGAATGTTTGTAGCTTTAACTTCTTAATAAATCAATCCATTTGCATATTACCTTTTTACTCATAGTAAATAAATTTATTTTATCTATACTATTTTCTGCTACTAAATTTACTGTTGAAATTACTTGCCCATCTAATGAGAATGTCATTTCTCCTACTTTTTGACCAGCTGTTATTGGTGCTGAGATATTTTCATTTATTGTTACATTTTGTACTACATCTTTTTCTTTTCCTTTTTCTACTAATGCTCCTGCATCATTTTCTAGTATTACTCCATCTACTTTTTGTATTCCTTTGTTTATGTTAATTGTTTGGACTAAATCTCCTTTTTTTCCGAATGATTTATATGAAAATTGATTGAATCCATAATCTAGTAATTTTGTTGCTTCTTCAAATCTTATCTTTGTTGATGGTGCTTTCATTATGACTGCTATTAGTGATAAATCATCTCTTGTTGCACTTGCTGATAAATTATATAGTGCTAAAGATGTTGAACCTGTTTTTAATCCTGTTGCTCCTTTATAATTTTTTATCAGTTTGTTAGTATTTGATAATTGTGATTTTCCATCTCTTAGTGTGTCCATCCATATTGTTGTATATCTTGTTACATCTGGATATTTTGTTAGTAATTCTCTTGACATTAGTGCTATATCATAACTTGATGTTACATGACCATCTTCGTCTAGGCCATGACAGTTTTTAAATGTTGTGTCATTCATTCCTAATTCTTTTGCTTTATCATTCATCATTTGTACAAAACTTTCTTCTGTTCCTGCTATATATTCTGCCATTGCTACTACACAATCATTTGCTGAATTTACACAGATTGCTTTTAGCATGTCATCTACAGATAATGTTTCTCTTGGGTCTAACCATATTTGTGAGCCTCCCATTGATGCTGCATTTTCACTACATGGTACTTGGTCTGTTAATGATATTTTTCCATTTTCTAATGCTTCCATTATTAGTAAAATACTCATTACTTTTGTTACTGATGCTGGTCTTAATTGTTCATGTATGTTATGTGCGTATAATACTTTTCCTGTTGTTTGTTCTATTAAGATTGCTGAACCTGATTCTAGGTTTAGTGAATTGTTTTCTTGTATTTCTGAATTTGTTTCTACTGTGCTTTTATTTGCTGTATTGTTAGCATTATTTGTATTTGTTTTGCTTGTATTATTTGTTGTACTTGATGTTTCGGATGTGTTATTAGCGGTGTTTGATGTTATATTTGATTGACTATTTGTATTATTTGCAGTGTTTGCATTGTTTACATTGATATTTGCATTTACATTTGTTGTATTATTGCTTATTGAATTATTTACTTTTTCTGGAGTTGTTGAAGTTTCTATTGTAGACCATATATATGATTCATCATTTGCTAATGATTTAATTGAGATTGAAAAAAGTATGACGAAAATTATGCATAGTATAGATATATTTTTAAAAAATCTCATAATTGTACCTCCATTTTCGATATAAAATATTGTGATTTCTTTTTAGTAAAACCTTTTCTAAATAAATGTATATGTTATTTCTTTAAAAAAAGAACTAGCTTTAAATTAGGAGGTTATAAAATATACAACAAGAAAGGTTACATTTAAAAAGACCAACGTGAGCCCTGATAATCTAGCTTCTCTACCTTTCTTGCATTTTAATTATTTTAGTCTATCCTTAACTTTGTTTAACATTTCAGTGTATTTTTCAAGCTTTGCTTTTTCTTCTTCTATTTTCTTTTGTGGTGCTTTATTTATAAATCCTGGATTTGATAGCATTTTTTCGCATCTTTGTACTTCTGATTCTAGTTTTTTCTTTTCTTCTTCTAGTCTTTTTCTTTCTTCTTCTATATCTACTAATCCTTCAAATGGCATGTATAGTTCTATTCCATCTCCTAAAATACTTATTGCATTTTCTTTTATTCCTATTTTATCTTTTTGTACTATTATTTTTTCTCCAAATCCTAGTTTTAATAAAAACTCTTTTGCTTCCCATACAGCATCTTCATATTTATTAGTTACAAATATTAAATTTGCTTTTTTTGATGGGTGTACATTCATGTTTGCTCTTATATTTCTTATTTCTACTATTATATTTTTTAGGTTTTCTACTATTTTTTCTTCTTTTTCATATTCAAGGTTTGTTTTTACATGTGGCCATTTTGATACCATTAAATCCTTGTCGTTATATTGTACTAAACTACGGTATATTTTTGTTGAGATAAATGGCATGAATGGATGTAATAGTTTCATTGAGATTCCAAATACATAATCTAAAACATAGCATACTTTTACTTTTTCTTCATTGTTTTCGCTGTATAATCTTGTTTTTACCATTTCTATATACCAGTCACAGAATTCATTCCATATAAATGCATATATTTTGTCTAATGCTACTCCTAAATCATAATTTTCGATATTATTTGTTACTTCTTTTATTAGTTTTTGTAATTTGTTTATTATCCATTTATCTTCTAGCTTTAAGTTTTCACTATTGAATTTTCCTGTTTTGCTGTCATAATTTTCTTGATGGAATTTAATTATTTCTTCTTCGTCTACCATGTTATTTGTTATAAATTTAGTTGCATTCCAAATTTTATTTGCAAAGTTTGATGCTTGTTCTAGCTTTTCTGGCATATATCTTATGTCATTTCCCATTGTTGTTCCTGATAAATACAGGGATATCATTATTACAAAAAACAGTAGATAATAAAACAAATGAAATTCCAGCAGTAAAAGAATTAATAGAAATGTTAGATGTAAAAGGAATGATAATAACAGCAGATGCAATGCATTGTAAAAAAGAAACAGCAGAAAAAATAGTAAATAACGGAGGAGATTATGTTTTACAATTAAAAGCAAATCAAAAAAGTTTTTACGAAGATGTATATGCAATGTTCGATGACAAATATATGGATGAAACAGATAAAAATTGCGAATATGAAATATACAAAACGGAAGAAAAAAGTCATGGAAGAATTGAAAGAAGAAC
>CAJFJM010000022.1 GCA_904384245.1 uncultured Clostridia bacterium | reverse complement strand
TTATTTTTTATTGCCTATGTAGTAAATACAAGATGATGAATACTAAGGCAAAATTTATGATAGTTACACCTACTAATCCAAAGAAAAGTAGTTTGATGAATAAAATAAAGTTTTATATAAAAATTAAGATTGATTAAGTTAAATTTTTTGTAAAATTAACTAACCAATCTTAATTTTTTTCAAAGACCGTCCCCAAAATCCCTCCTAGGAGGGATTTTAAGGACCGTCCCTCAATCCCTGTTATGCACTCTTTAGTTCAAGGCGTAGCTTATCTGCTATCATTGCTATAAATTCTGAGTTAGTGGGCTTTCCTTTACTTGCTGATATTGTGTAGCCGAATATACTTTCTACCGCTTCTTGTTGACCTCTTCCCCATGCTACTTCTATTGCATGACGTATTGCTCTTTCTACTCTTGATGGTGTTGTGTTAAATTTGTTGGCTATTTGTGGATATAAACTTTTTGTTATTTGATTTATTACATCTATATCATTTACTACCATTATTATTGCTTCTCTTAAATATTGATATCCTTTTATATGTGCTGGTACTCCAACTTCATGTATTACATTTGTTACTAATGCTTCTAAATTTTCTTGCGTATTTTGTGATGTTGCTGGAATATCTACATATTTCATCTTTGGCTCTCTTGCTATAAAATTGTTGCTGTTTTGTACTGGTTTGTAGTTTTTTAGTTCTCTTATTCTTTTTATTAGTAATTCTATATCAAATGGTTTTACAACATAATATTCTGCTCCTAATGATATTGCTCTTTGTGTAATTTTGTCTTGTCCTACTGCTGAAAGCATTATGCATACTGGTCTTTTTAGTGTTTTTATTATATTTATTCTTTCTAATACTCCAATTCCATCTAAATGAGGCATTATTACATCTAGCAAAACAACATCTGGTATTGTATTTGCTATCATATCTATCGCCTCTGTTCCGTCTTTTGCCATTCCTATTACTTCCATATCTTCTTGGCTCTCTAAATATTGAGCTAATGTTTGACTAAAGTCTGGGTTATCATCTGCAATTAACACACTTATTTTTTCTTTCATAGTTTCCCTCCTAATTTTTTTCTGTTGTAAATTTTTTTATGCTATCTTTCTTACAATTGCATTATACTTTCTAATTCGAGGGAATTCAAGAAAATTGTAAATTTTTTCCATTTTATTTTATAAAACACAAAAAATCATATACTTTTATCAATTATTTTTTTATCTAAAATTTTTATTTCTTTTAAATTTATCTTTTTTGTTTCAAAATCTTCTATAAATTTATCTTTTAAATCTTCTTCCATCGTTAAATTGCAAACAATATCTTCTGAATATTGTGTATTTAAAATATTAAATTTGTTTTTTTGACAATAGTATTTAAAGTTTTCAAGTTGAGAATATTCCATACTTATTTGGAATTCTATTCCCATCACTTTTTTTACTTTATCTGCACTATTTATTGCTTTTATTGTTGCATCAGAATATGCTCGTACAAGTCCACCTGTTCCTAATAAAATTCCTCCAAAATATCTTGTAACTACAACTAATATATTTGCTAAATTTTGATTTCTTAGGATATTTAACATTGGTCCTCCTGCTGTTCCAGATGGTTCTCCATCATCACTTGCTTTTTCTATTAAACCATCTTTTTCAATTATTCTGTATGCTACGCAGTTATGCCTTGCGTCATAATATTTCTTCTTTATTTCTTTTATTTTTTCTTCGGCTTCTTCTTTATTTTCTACTTTCATTAAATTAGCAATAAATTTTGATTTTTTTTCTACTATTTCGCTCGATATATTACTTTTTATTGTAATAAAATCCATAATTATTATAATTACACTCCTTTTTAATGTAAAGGTCCGTCCCCGAAATCCCTTCTAGAAGGGATTTCAAGGACCGTCCCTAAATCCCTGCTACATATCCTGTTGAATATGCTATTTGTAAATTAAATCCTCCTGTATATGCATCTACATCTATAATTTCTCCTGCAAAAAATAAATTTTTTACTATTTTTGATTCCATTGTTTTTGGATTTATATCTTTTATAGATATTCCTCCTGCTGTGATTATTGCTTCTTCAATTGGTCTAAATTTACTTATTGTAACTTCAAAGTCTTTAATTAAAGATACTAATTTCTTTCTTTCTTCTTTTTTTATTAAATTTACTCTTTTTTCTTCATCTATATTTGTTTTTTTGATAATAACTGGTATTAACTTTTGAGGTAATAATTTATCTAAACTATTTTTAAATTGCTTGTTTTTTATCTCTTCAAAATCTCTTAGTATTCTTGTATCTAATTTTTGTTCATCTAGTGCTGGTTTAAAATCTATTTTTAAAATTATTTTGTTTTCTTTTAGTAATTGTGTAATATTTTTATATCTTACTAAATGTGCTGATGCACTAAGTATTATTGGTCCAGATACTCCAAAATGTGTAAAAATCATTTCTCCAAAATCATTATATATAACTTTACCTTTATTTTTGTCTATTATATTTATTGAAACATTTTTTAAACTAAGCCCTTGTAAATTACTACATATGTCTTTTTCATATATCTCTAGTGGAACTAAAGATGGTTTTATTTCTGTTATCTTGTGTCCTAATTCTTTTGCAAGATTATATCCATCTCCTGTTGAACCTGTAAGTGGATAACTTTTTCCTCCTGTTGCTAAAATTACTTTGTCTGCTTTAATAATTCCTATGTTTGTTTTTACACCATATATGGACATTTTATCTTGTTTTAGTGATATCTCTTTTTCGTCTGTTGGTATTTTATCTTCATCTGTTGGTTTTTTATCTTCATTTATTGTTATTTCTTCTTTTTCTAGTAACATACCATTTTCTTCTTTGGGTATTTTATTTTCACTTTTTACTAAAATTTTTTCTACTTTAACATTGTATTTAACTTCTATTTCTAATTTTTTTATTCTCTTTTCAAAACATTTTAAAACATCTAGTGATTTATCTGTAACTGGAAATATTCTGTCTCCTCTTTCTTTTTTTACCTCTAATCCTTCTTCTTTTAAAAAGTTTATTATATCTTTATTTGTGAACTCATTAAAAGCACTGTATAAAAATCTTCCATTTCCTGGAATGTTTTTTATAAAGTCTTCCATATCTAAAGAAGATGTAATATTACATCTTCCTTTTCCTGTAATTAACAATTTTTTTCCTAATTGATTGTTTTTTTCTAATATAATAACTTCGTTTTTGGGATTTTTTTCTTTTGCTGAAATTGCAGACATCATTCCAGCAGGTCCACCACCAATTATTACTATCTTCAAAATTTTCTTCTTCCTTTATTTATTAAATTTAGGATTTTTTTAGGTTTCCTACAACCTTTTTATGTACAATAAATATATTTTAATATCTATATTTCCATTTCTTCTATAGCCTTTAAAATTCCATATTTTCCATAATCATATGTAAGTCCACCTTGCATATATGCTATAAAAGGTTCTCTTATTGGTCCATCACAACTTAATTCTATTGTAGAACCTTCTGTAAAAGTTCCTGCTGCCATTATTACTTTATCTTCATATCCTCCCATATCACTTGGCATAGGAATAACATTTGAATCTATTGGAGAACCTTTTTGAATTCCTTGACAAAATTTAACTAGTTTTTCTTCTGTTCCTAATGCTATTGTTTGTACTATATCTGCTCTTTCTTCATCATATTTTGGAGAAACTGTGTATCCTAATTTTTCTAAAATACAACTTGCAAATATTGCTGTTTTTACACTACTTGCTACAACTTGTGGTGCAAAAAATAATCCTTTTAATAATAATGTATTTTGATTTAATGATGGTCCTATTTCTTTACCTATTCCTGGTGCCGTTAATCTTTCTGCACATAATTCTATTAAATCTTTTTTACCAACAATATATGCTCCACTTGTTGCAATACCTGCTCCTAAGTTTTTCATTAAAGACCCTACTGCTATATCTGCTCCAACTTCTATTGGCTCTCTATCTTGCACAAATTCTCCATAACAATTGTCTACCATTATTATAACTTCTTGATTAACTTCTCTAATTGCTTTTATTGCTTTTTCTATCTTTTCTATTGTTAAACTATCTCTTGTAGAATAACCTCTAGATCTTTGGATTTCTACTAATTTTATATCTTTTTTACTTAATCTTTCTTGAATTTTTTCTATATCAAAATCATTATTTACAAGTTCTATTTGTTCATATGAAATATTAAAAACTTTTAATGAACTTTTGCTTACTTCTTTTCCAATTCCTATTACAGTTTGTAATGTATCATATGGTGCTCCTGTTATACTTAACATTTTATCTCCAGGACGTAATAATGCTGATAAAGTTATTGCTAATGCATGTGTTCCAGAAATAAATTGTGCTCTAACTAAACTATCTTCTGCTTTAAAAACTTTTGCATAAATTTCTTCTATTTTATTTCTTCCTGGTTCATCAATTCCATATCCAGTGGAAGATGATAAATGCATTTCTTGCAAATTACATTCTTGGAAACTTTGAATTACTTTTATACTATTTTTTTCACATATTTTATCTATTTTTTCAAATTGTGGTTTTATTTCTTTTTCTACTTCTTTTACTAAATCTTGATATTTGTTTAACATTTTCATCCTTCTTTCTACACTTAATTACATATATATTTTACTATAAAATTTATAAATGGTCAATTAAGAAAAGTTCACCACTTTATTTATAGCTTAAAATTTTAACTGCAAAAAGAGAATAATTACAAATATTCTTAGTAAATTATTCTCTCTAAAGTTTATATAAAAATGGTTATTAAAAAACTATGAAACTTAATTTTTAGAAACCATATCCACATTTATTATATATATAGATAAATTATAGATATATAGATAATCTGATATATTATAGTCTAGTTATAAATATAATTCTGCGGATTTACAGTTTCTCCATTTATTCTAATTTCAAAATGTAAGTGTGGCCCTGTTGAATTTCCTGTAGAACCAACTGCCGCTATGACATCTCCTGCTTTTACACTTTCTCCTGCTGATACATACATTTTACTTGTATGTCCATACCATGTCTCTACACCATTTCCATGACTTATTTTAACTAAATAACCATATGAACCTGCCCAACCTGCTGATATTACTGTTCCATCAGATACTACTTTTATTGGTGTACCTGTTGTTGCTGCAATATCTAATCCAGTATGAGTAGATACACGTAGTCTACTAGTTACTCCATATCTTGAAGATATTGTTCCTGTAACTGGTAGTACTGCAATTTTTATTCCATTAACATTTGCTAATCCTTTTGCTTCTTCCTCTTCTTTTATTTTTTGTTCTGTTTTATCAGAAAGTACATTTGATACATTTGCTTTTGCTACTTCTACAGCATTTGTAGAAATTTCTTCTGGATTTTCTGTTACTTTTTCTGCTATAGTAAATGAAAATCCTTTTGAATTTTGTTCTTGTAATGAATTAACAATATCTTGTGCTTCTTCCATTGTATCTACAGAATCAATTTTTTCATCATTTAGTAAAATATCATAATATTTATATGTTATCTTCATTTCCTTTTGCATAGCAACTAAAATGCTATCTTCATTTGTCTCTTCTGATTTATTTACGAATTTTAATTCATATTCTGGCTCTGCCTCTAATGTAACATTATCTACATTTTTAGCTGAATAGTTTTCTATGTTCTCTTCTATTTCTTTATTAAAATCTTTTTCACTTTGAACATAACCAACTTGTTCTCCAGAAATACTTACTGCATATACTGGTTTATATTTTATACATACCATCGCGATTATAAAACCAAATGCTATTAAAGTGATACTAAAAAACTTAAAAATCTCTTTTGTATAAAATTTTAGTTTTTTATTTAAAATATAATTCACTCTCCTTCTTGTTTTTTAATAGCGCGACTGTTTACTATTATACTACATATTCTATCCATTTTCAAATTATGTATACATTTTTATACATTTTTTCGTCAAAATTCCTTGGAAAATACTTTAACTTTTTTTAATTTTTCCATATTTTACTCAAAAATGCTCGCTTTTACTTTGATTTTCTTCGTTTTTCTTCATTTGACAAATGCATTTTTGCTTTACTACTATATAAATAAGTTCCTACATATAATTGTAATGATATAATATTAGTTTAACAACTATATTACTAGATAACCAAAATTTTTTATGTTTAATTTAAGTAAATTTTTTTATTTTCTCTTTCAATAAATTTTCTAATAAATTAACTCTAATTTCCTAAATTTTGCTAAAATTAAATCAAAAAGTTTTTTTTAAACTCATAGGTTATATTTTTATAGTTTAGTTACTTCAAATTACAAATTATAAATGGTATATTGATAAAAAATAGGAAGGTGATTTTATGGCATTAGATTACTCTGTAATTGGCTCTAGAATTAAACAAGCTAGAATTGCTAAAAATATGACACAAGAAGATTTAGCTGACCAAATAGATATTTCTGTTGCATTTTTAAGTAGAGTAGAAAGAGGAAATTCTCATATAAATTTAAAAAGATTAAATCAAATTTGTAATTTATTAGAAGTTTCTGAAGGCTATGTATTAAATGGTGCTTCTAGTAACTCTGATAACTACCTAGAAGAAGATTTTGCTATGCTTTTGAAAAGTGTTCCTCCAAAAACTCAAAAACTAATCTATAATGTGGCTAAAACTATTGTAGAAAGTGAACAAGACAATTTATAAATTCGCAAAAAAAAATTTTGTAATTTGTTGCAAAAACAACAGTCTTTTTTCTCTAATACTATTATTATTTTTAATAATAATAGTATTTTTATGCAAATTTTTGTAATTATTTAAAATAACAATCAATTATTATTAAACAACATTAAATTAAAAGAATTAAATTAAATTAAAAGAACTAAATTAGGATTGCCAATATTTTTATAATATGTTATTATAATAATTGTGAAAATTGGAAATACTATTCCAAAAGGAGGTAATAAAATGAATTTTAAACAATGGGAAGGATTTGAAAAAGGAGATTGGCAAAGAGAAATCAACGTAAGAGATTTTATCCAAAGAAACTACACACCATATGAGGGTGATGAAAGTTTTTTAACAGGTCCAACAGAAAAAACAAAAAAATTATGGGATGAAGTACTAGAACTTTACAAAAAAGAACATGATGCTGAAGGAGGAGTTCTAGATATAGACACAAAAACAATATCAACAGTATCAAGCCATGAAGCTGGATATATTGATAAAGATTTAGAAGATATAGTAGGATTACAAACTGATAGTCCTTTAAAAAGAGCAATTATGCCTTTTGGTGGAATTAGAATTGTAGAACAATCTTGCAAAGCTTATGGTAGAGAAGTAGACCCAGAAGTAGACAAAATTTTCCATACAGTTCGTAAAACACATAATGATGGTGTATTTAGTGTATACACACCAGATATACGTGCTGCTCGTTCAAACCATTTATTAACAGGTTTACCTGATGGATATGGACGTGGAAGAATTATTGGAGATTATAGAAGAGTTGCACTTTATGGTGTTGACGCACTTATTGCTGAAAAACAAGAAGAATTAGACATTTTAAATGTAGATGAATTAACTGAAGAAGTAATTAGAGAAAGAGAAGAAATAAGTGAACAAATAAATGCTCTAAAACAATTAAAAGTTATGGCAGAAAAATATGGATTTGATATTTCTGAACCTGCAAGCAATGCAAAAGAAGCAGTTCAATGGCTATACTTTGGATATTTAGGAGCTATAAAAGACCAAAATGGTGCAGCAATGAGCTTAGGTAGAACATCAACTTTCTTAGACATCTATTTTGAAAAAGATATAAAAGAAGGAAAATTAACAGAAGAACAAGCTCAAGAAATTATGGACCATTTTATTATGAAATTAAGATTAGTACGTTTCTTAAGAACACCAGAATATAATGAATTATTTAGTGGAGACCCAGTATGGGTAACAGAAAGTATTGGTGGAATGAGTATTGATGGTAGAACATTAGTAACTAAAAACTCTTTTAGATTATTACATTCACTAGAAAATCTTGGACCAGCTCCAGAACCAAATATGACAGTTCTTTGGTCAACAAGACTTCCAGAAGGATTTAAAAGATATACAACAAAATTATCAATAGAAACATCATCAATCCAATACGAAAATGATGATTTAATGAGAATTACATTAGGAGATGACTATGGAATAGCATGTTGTGTATCTCCAATGAAAATTGGTAAACAAATGCAATTCTTTGGAGCAAGAGCAAATTTAGCTAAAACATTATTATATGCAATAAATGGTGGTAAAGACGAAAAAACAGGAAAACAAGTTACACCAAAATTTGAACCTATTCGTTCTGAATATTTAGAATATGATGAAGTAATGGAAAAATTTGACCAAATGATGGATTATGTTGCAAAAATATATATTAAAGCTCTTAATGCCATCCATTATATGCATGACAAATATTCATATGAAGCTATTGAAATGGCTTTACATGATAAAGACATAATAAGAACAATGGCATGTGGAATTGCAGGACTTTCTGTTGTAGCAGATTCACTATCTGCAATTAAATATGCAAAAGTAAAAGTTATACGTGATGAATCAGGAATGGCTGTAGATTATCAAGTTGAAGGTGATTTTCCAAAATTCGGTAATGATGATGATAGAGTAGATGAAATTGCTGTAGAGGTAGTAAAAGCATTTTTACACAAATTACAAAAACATCAAACTTATAGAAATTCAAAACATACATTATCAATTTTAACAATCACATCAAATGTAGTATATGGAAAAGCCACAGGAAATACTCCTGACGGAAGAAGAGCAGGAGAACCATTTGGACCTGGAGCTAACCCATTACATGGTAGAGACATAAATGGTGCTTTAGCTGTAATGAATTCTATTGCAAAATTACCATTTGAACAAGCAGAAGATGGTATATCTTACACATTCTCTATAACACCAGGAACATTAGGAAAAACAGAAGATGAAAGAATCACAAACTTAGTAACAATGTTAGACGGTTACTTTAAACAAACTGGACATCATATAAATGTAAATGTATTTGATAGACAACTACTATTAGATGCAATGGATCACCCAGAAAAATATCCTCAATTAACAATAAGAGTTTCTGGATATGCTGTTCATTTCACAAAATTAACAAGAGAACAACAATTAGATGTAATAAATAGAACTATTCATGAAAAAATTTAAAAAGAGGGATTAGGGGACGGTCCTTAAAATCCCTTCTAGAAGGGATTTTAAGGACCGTCCCTAAATCCCTTTTTCAAGAAAGGATGACTTAAGTGGAAAAAAAAGATTTAAAACAATATGCAAAAATTCACTCATTTGAATCATTTGGAACAGTTGATGGTCCAGGAATAAGATATGTTATTTTTCTACAAGGATGTCACTTAAAATGCAAATATTGTCATAATAGAGACACTTGGGATATAAATGGTGGATACTATTCATCTCTTGATGAAATTCTAAACAAAATTGAAAACTACAAAAATTATATAATGCCAAATGGAGGAGTAACAGTTACTGGAGGTGAACCTCTTTTACAAGTACACTTTTTAATTGAATTATTTAAAAAATTGAAAGAAAAAAATATCCACACTTGCATAGACACTTCTGGAATGGTTGATATTACAGAAGATATTAAAACATTATTAAATTATACAGATTTAGTTTTACTTGATATTAAACATATTGACCCAATTAAATGCAAAAATTTAGTTGGTGTATCTAATGAAAGAGAATTACAATTTGCAGAATATTTAAGTCAAAATAATATTGATATGTGGATTCGTCAAGTACTAATCCCTGGATATACAGATGATGAAAATGATTTAAAAAAATTAAAATCTTTTATTGACAAATTAAATAGTGTAAAAAAAGTTGAATTATTACCATATCATAATATGGGTGAATATAAGTGGAAAAAACTTGGATTAAACTATGACTTTAAAGATGTAAAAGTTCCAACAGCAGAAGAAGTTAAAAAGTCTAAACAGATTTTAGGCATTATTTAAATGTTTATATCTTAACAACTTATATAGGAAAATGAAAAAATATGATGTATATTGGCACAAAGTAGTTTCGGAAGGGAAATAATATTTTTTTATATTTAAAAGACCGACAGTTCCCAAAGACCCGCGTTAGCTTGAAAACCGTACCTAGACCCGCTATGCGTGAGCAACCAATTAGGTTTTCAAACGACCCTGCTATGGAGTGTTTTTAAATATAAAAAAATATTATTTCCCTTCCGAAACGGACTCACAAAATATAACATCAAAATTCCTACATTCCAAGCAATTTTAACTCTACTTCTTCCATCTTATATTTTCCATCAACCAATTTAAACTCAACCAAAGTATCCTCCAAAGTCTCCTTATTCTGTCTCAAATCAGTTGTAAAATACAATTTAATCTGTGGAATTTCCAAATTATTTTTCACAATCTCTTTAAAAGTCTCAGCCATATGTTTATCATCTTCACAAATAAAAATCAATTGTGGCATACTTTTAAATCCAGAATCACCTGGAACATAATTTTCATAAAAATCCTTATACATTCCCATTTTATCCACTAATCTTTTTTGCCAATCTGGTTCACGTCTAACAGCCTCAAATACAAATTCAATTGATTTACCATTTTTAGTTAGTTTTACTGAACCTCCTGTTGCTTTAAACACTTTTCCTAGTGTTTTTGCTCTTAAACTTGGTTTTACAGTAAAACTATCAAATGCTTTTACTTTTCTTAAATATGCAATTAAAGTTTGGTTACCTGCTAATCTTTTCTTTATCATTCCAACTGTTTTTGTATTATCTGATGGTTGCCATTTTGTTTCTATTTCTCTTGTATCTAATAAATATTTTCCCATTTTTTCTAAGCAATATATACGATATATTCCTTTTCCTTCATCTGATTTAAAATAATATCTAGTTAAAACTTTGCATTTAACTAAAGTTTCTAATTTATTATTTAATTTATCTTGTGATTTAGGGTCTATCCCTTTAATTAGTAGCATTTGATATATTTGTCTAGATGTCATGAATTCAAATTCATTTACTAAATTTAAAATAGCAAAGTGAATATCTGTAATATGTCCAATATCTATTTTATGGACAATTTGATTCATTGAGACATATCCATCCTTTCCATCAAATACTTTTATTTCACCTTCACGAACTGCAAATGGTGATACTTGTGCTTTAATTTGGTCATCTTGAACCATAATAATTCCTCCTTTAAAATAGAAATATCTATTATTTAAAATAATAAACTTTTTTATTTATATTTTTAATTACTAATATTATTAGCTTATTTTTAAATAGTTTAAACAATATAGCAGTATTAAAATAAATTTCGCACAATTAAAAATAACTTTTATACTACAAAAAAATTAGTCTTTATACGAATAACAATTTAACTTTTTTCTTATTGTAATCAATCTTTTTTATATATACAGGTATATTTTGTCCATATGAAATCCCTTCTTTATATTCTGCCATTCCTACTAAGTTTGGTGTTAGTTCTACAAAAATACCATTATGATTTTTTTCTGTTTCTCTGACAATTCCTTTTACTGTTTCACCTATTTTAAATTTTTGTGCATTTTCTTCCCATGTTCCAAAATGTTCTTTATATGATAAATTTATTTTTTTGTTTTCTCTATCAATATATTTTACCACAACATCCACTTTTTGTCCAATTTTTAATCTTTCAAATGGTGTTTTTATTCTTGCTACAGATAAATCTTCTATATGTGCAAGACCTACAACTCCACCTCCAATTTCTATAAAAGCTCCATATTTAGTTATATTTTTTACTATTCCTGATAAAGTTTGACCTAATTTTAATTCATCAATTGCTTGTTTTAGTGCCTCATTTTGTACTTCTTTTCTTGATAAAATAGCTAAATCTGAATCTTTTAAATCTTTTACTATAAATTGAACATATTTATGTACTTTTCCTGAACATAAATTTTTCTTTGGTAATCCTTTTTCATCTATATTTATTCCTTCTACTTCAGTAATTGGAATTATTCCATTTATCTTATTTCCTAATTTGACATATAAATTATAGTTTTCATCACATCTTTCTACAATTCCTTGTAATATTTCTTTATTGTTTATACTGTTTTCTATTTCTTGTTTTTCTTTAAAAAAAGCTGTTTCTTTAGTCCATCCCTCTGGCACAAATTTAAATGTACTCATTTATTTTCTCCTTTTTCTTACGTTTATTGTATTATATATTTTAATTTTGAAAAATTCAATCATTTTAACAATTTTTTTACTTCACCTTCTGTTAGATATCTCCATTTTCCTATTTTTAAGTTTTGAACTCCTATATCTCCTATTTTACTACGATGTAAAGCTAAAACTTTTTTCCCTATTGCTTCACACATTTTTCTAACTTGCCTATTTTTTCCTTCATGTATTATAATTTCTACTCTTGATATGTCTTTTTGTTCATCTATTTTTAATATTCTAACTTTTGCAGGCTTTGTTTTATAATCATCTATTACAACTCCTGCCATTAAGTTTTCTATTTCATCTTTTGTTATTTTTCCTTTTAGAGTAACATTATATGTTTTCGTTATTTCGTGTTTTGGATGTGTTATTTTATATACAAAATCTCCATCATTGGTTAAAATTAAGGCTCCTGAAGTATACATATCTAACCTTCCAACTGGTACTAATCTTTCTTTTATGTCTATTAAATCCATTACTGTTTCTCTGTTAAATTGGTCTTGTACTGTAGTTACATAACCAATTGGTTTGTTTAATAAAATATAAATATGTTTTGTATTTGTATTTTTTACCAACTCATTTAAAAACCTTACTTCATCTTTTTCTGGATCAATTTGAGTTCCTAACTGAGTTACTACATTTCCATTAACTTTAACTTTTCCTTGTAATATATATTCTTCACATTTTCTTCTTGAAGCAATACCATTTTGTGCCAAAAATTTTTGTAATCTTTCCATTTTTCTCCTCTATTCTAAATTTAGCAATAATCTTTATATTTACTTACAACTATTTAAATCTAATTATATTATCACAATATATTCCATTATTTCTTTGAACTATATTAAAGTAATAAAATAATATACATTTTTAATCTAAATAAGCAAATTATTCTATTATTACACATAAATATTATATAATCATTTTTTCATTTTCTTCTAATTTATTTATTAAATTCAAAAAATATTCAGGCAATGGTGCTTCTATATACATTTCTTTTTCAGTTATTGGATGTTTAAATTTTAATGATTTAGCATGTAAACATTGCCCTTCTATTCCCCAAGGATTTTTGCCACTTGAATATACTGTATCTCCTATTAAAGGATGACCTATTTCTGCCATATGTACTCTTATTTGATGTGTTCTACCTGTTTCTATTTTTACCTGTAATAATGTACAATTATCTTTTGGGAATCTTTTTAATACTATAAAATGAGTAATTGCCCTTTTACCATTTTTATTTACTGCCATTTTCTTTCTATCTTTTGTACTTCTGCTAATTGGCATATCTATTGTAGCTTGATTTTCTTTAACTACTCCTCTTACTAGTGCAATATATGTTTTTTCTACTTGATGATTTTTTATTTGCTCACTTAAATTTATATGTGCTTTATCATTTTTGGCAACTATAATAACACCTGATGTATCTTTATCAAGTCTATGCACTATTCCTGGTCTAATTTCTCCACCTATTCCTGATAATGAATCTTTGCAAATAGCCATAACTGCATTTACTAATGTGCCATCTAAATTACCATTTGCTGGATGTACTACCATTCCTTTTGGTTTATTTACTACTATTATATCATTATCTTCATATAAGATTGGAATTGGTATATTTTGAGCTTTTATTTCTACTTCTATTGGTTTTTCTTCCTCTACAGAAATCTCATCATCTATTTTAGTTTTATATGATGCTTTTACTTCTTTATTATTAACTAGTACATTTCCTTCTTTTATTAGCCTTTGAACTGTAACCCTTGAAATATCTGTCTTACTAGAAATATATGCATCTATTCTACTATTTTCTTCTCCTTCTTTTACTTTTAATAATTCCATCTATAATCTTCCTTTTAGATATTTAAATTTTATTGAAGTTTAGCATTTAATCTTTGATAAATTACAAAATTATCATCTAAATATAATTGTTTATAATTTGGGTCATTTGTTTCTGTTATTATCATATTTACTTTAGAATCTTTATAACATAACACATGTGTTATATTATATTTTTCAAATGTATCTTCATAAAAAACTCCTATATTAGATGTATTTATAAAATCTGTAAAAATATCTTCACTTCGAGGATTAAATTCAGGAGTATATAAATCTGCTCTTGAATCTATAAACACTGGTATTCCTCTAAATAATAAATAACTTCCATAATTATATTCATTATAAAATCTTGCATTTTCTAAATCTATATCTGATTCATTTAAAATATAATCACATGCTGCTACTGGATAAGCTTCGCTATCTACATATTCTGCATTTAATTTTGGTTTTGCATAATAAGAACTTGCTGCTAATACAATTAAAATTGTAAGAAAAACTCCCACAGGTTTTATTAAAACATTAACAAAATTCTTTGTTTCTGTATTATATCTTTTAAACATATCTATTAACAATCTGCCAAGTATAATTCCACCCATTAAAACAAAAACTGTAACTTGTCTTTTAGAAGCAAACATTAAATATGTAAGTCCTCCAAGCATAAATAAATCACATAATTTTATTTTTGCTTTTGTAAATATTAAAATAGCCAAAAAGATTATAAATACACAAATAACATCTGATTCATTTATAAGTGTCATTGGTAAATGTTCATTTATATTTTGTGTTGTATTACCTTGCATAGTTTTTATTAAATATGTATATGGTGTATCTCCAAGAGGAGTAAGTAATCCCATTAAAGCTGAAATTATCATTATTATAATTAAACCTTTAACTGCACTATTATTTTCCATTAAAATTTTAAATGGTTCTTTTTTTGCCTCTTCTCTTTTACTTTTTATTTTATTAACTCTTTCTACTATTGTATCTACATATTCTTTATATTTTGCGATTTTATTCTCATATTTTTGTTTTAAAGTTTCATCTTTTGCATTATTCAATAATTTAGTATATTTGGCAATTTTTCTATTTTTTGACCATATACCAATTTTATGATATAAAATAAAATCTCCTAAATTAGCAATAATATATTCTCCTATATATGGCAAAAACAATATAAAATAAAATGGCCATACTGCTACATGTAAATTAGCTATTGCAAGTGATATTGCTACTAAAAACAATCCATAACGTTTTTTCTTTGTCTCTAAATATTTTTCTATAAAAAATACTGTCCAAATAAATAAAATAAATGTAACCAATTGGGCTCTAGCTGTAATATAACTTCTTAATAGATACATAGAACCTATTGCAATAAAAAATGCTATAACTTGATTTTTATTTATTTTAGAATTTACTATATAAATTGAAATACCTAAAACACATGATAATATACAAGTAGTAACATAAATTCCTCCCATATCAAATGCTGAATAAATCCAATATGTAATCAAATCATAAAGCCAATGTGGATATGTATATTTCAAATCTTCATGCCAAGAAAATGGATCCATCATATCTACACCATAATTTTGTATATGTTCTCCTATCTTTATTGTATAATAAGTATCATTTTGAAATGTAACTGGTGTTAACGCAAACGAAAAAACAGCAATTAAAATAACTGCTAAAATTGTAAACTTAGTAGAATTGCTAAGTTTCTTTTTTTGTATACTTGTCTCTTCCATATTTTTCTTCCTTTCTCTCAATTCAATACTTGCATTATACCAAATCTATACAGAAAAATCTAGTACATAACATAAAGTTTCTAGAAACATTAAGTGAACGTTAGGGACACTCCATTTCGTTTTTTTTTGCTTTTAGATGGACGTTAGGTGTGAACATTGGAACATTGGGGACGCTCTATTTCGTTGTTTCTGTTTTCAAATGTTCTACAAAAGCAACAACTTTCCAAAGTAATTCTCAAAGTAGTTTTCCCAGGTTAATAATTATTTTTTTATTTAAAAGACCGACAGTTCCCTAAGACCCGCGTCAGCTTGAAAACCGTAGCTAGACCCACATGCGTGAGCAACCAATTAGGTTTTCAAACGACCCTGCTATGGAGTGTTTTTAAATAAAAAAATAATTATTAACCTGGGAAAACGGCCTCACACCAAAACTCAAAAAAATCCCCCCAGAACATCTAAAAGCAAAAAAACGAAATGGAGTGTCCCTAACGTTCACAAAAAAACGCCAAAGTATTGCTACTCTGGCATTTATCCCTTTTTAGCTTTATATTAAAATTAAACTGCTTCTTGATTTTCTACAACTTCTGTTTCTTCTACTTTATCATCATTTTCTTCTATAACTTCTAAGCTTCCTATTGAAACTTCATAAGCTATTCTAGTTTCAGATGTACCATCTTCGAATTTCTTTTCATATGTTCTAGATTGTACTCTTCCTACAACTTTAACTCTTGTTCCTACTTCTAGATTTTGGCAAAATCTTGCATTTCTTCCCCATGCAATACTTGGAATATAGTCTGATTTGTTGTATGCTCTATTAACAGCTAATAATAAATCTGCAATTTCTCTTCCAAATGGTGTTTGTCTATAGATTGGTTTTTTACATATATAACCAATTAAAACAACTTCATTTGTAATTGTATCTTTTCTTACTATGTCATTTTCTTCTTCATTATTTTCAGCTACTTCTGCAATGTCTTTTGCAAATACTGTTAAAATTAATTTGTTTTTTTCATTTTCATAACTATTATATGATCTGAATTGTCCTTTTACTAGTAATTTTTTTCCTTCTTGTAACATATCATCATTTATCAATCTTTCTGAAACTGTAATTGGTATTATATCTGCGTTTCCACTTAGACGTGGTATACTTAAATTAAAAATATAAAACCTTTCTCCATAAATTTCATGACTGAATTTTTTTTCTCCAGTAACTTTTCCAACTAATGTTAAATAGTTGTTTTCTAAATAATTTGTATCCAATTTTCTTTCCTCCCTAAATTTTATTTTTTCAATAGTACTTTTGTCTTTATGCTTTCTCTTTCCTACATTACTTATTATACTACATTTTTTTGGTTTTGTCTACATAAAAAGTTATTTTTTTGTAATTTTTGTTTATTTTTCCATATTTTTAAGAATTATTTAATATTGTTTTTTCATGTTTTAATAATTATCTTATATATTTTTCAGTATTTTAAGAATTGTTTTAGATTATTTAGTAGGATATATTAAAGAAATTATAAAGATAACTAGGTTTTCATACGTATTTAATGGTATTATTTTTGTCATTATTTGTTCTCCTAATTCTAAAACTTTACCATTCTCTAAAACAATTTCTCTTTGAATATCTATTAAAAGTTTTTCGTCTGTTACACTTGATACTACTATACTTGCTTTAGAATTAAAACCGTATGTAATTAGTGTAATATTTGCATTTGTACATCCTAAAGCTATTTCTATAGAAATATCTGCATTACAAATTAAATATTTTGCTTGCTTGAACATTTTCGTTAGAATATTTACTTGTTCCAAAAATGAATCTAACTTTTTCATAATTATAATCGTGTCAAAAACTATATTTTGAAAATTTTGTATATTGCTTTTTGTTATATGATAAAGTTGTAATTCTTTGTTTGTAATATTCTTTTTTATATTATCATATTCAATTGTATCTGCAATAATACCTATTAAAACCATATTACCCCTCTATTTTTTATTGTTATTTATATATTTTCCCAAAATTTTATTTTTATACTAGATTTTCTAATTTTGTATTTGTTTTCCATTTACATCTATTGAATAATTTTCTTTATATATTAAGTCTGATACAGTTACTAAATTAAATCCTTTTTCTTTTATATTTTTTATTATCATGTCTAATGAATCAGCTGTGTGCTCTGTACCATTATGCATTAAAATAATATCTCCATTAGATATTTTGTCTTTTATTTTATTCCACATTTCATTACCTGTAATTCCTGTATAATCTAATGTATCTAAACTCCATTGTATTGGTATATAACTATTTTCGTTTGCTACTTTTATTACTGTATTATTATATTCGCCATATGGTGGTCTATATAAAGTTACTTTTTTATTTGTTATTTGTTCTATTTTTTTACTGCTAGTTTTTATCTCTTCTAAATTTTCTTCTGAACTTAGTTGATTTACATGTGGATGAGTATCAGAATGACTTCCTATTTCATGGCCTTCTTGATTTATCTTTTTTACCGCTTCTGGATATTTTTCTACCCAATCTCCTACCATAAAGAATGTTGCTTTTACATTATTACTTTTTAATATTTCTATTATTTTATCGATATTGCTATCATTCCAGTCGCAATTTCTTTTGTGATAGATTTTTGTTAAAATTAAAAGCAGATTTTATCTACTCTAAATTTACACTTTAAATTTGTAATTAATTTTAATATTTTCTTTGTCAGTTATTTCAATACTATCTATTAAATTTAAAATTATATTTCTATCTATGTTTTCAAAACTTACAATTTCTTTTATGTATTTTATTAATTCTTTTTCTTTTG
>CAJFJM010000021.1 GCA_904384245.1 uncultured Clostridia bacterium | reverse complement strand
TTTAACAAAATTGTATCAATAAATAATCTTAAAATCAAGTATTACAAAAGATTTTTTAAAAAATAAAATTTATCTTAATCAATGGTAAAAAATTCCATGGAAATGATAAAAGATATACTCATTTCAATGCTTTCGGAAGTTTAACAAATTTCTTTAAGTTACTTACTTAAAGAAAAAACGAAAGAAAGGGTTGAAAAAATGAAAAAACTATATTTAAGAAAGCAAAGAGGAATAACAATACTAGCATTAACAATAACTATAATAATATTACTAATTTTGGCAGGAATAACAATAGTGGCATTAACAGGAGAAAACGGTTTAATAAAAAATGCAGAACAAGCAAAAAAAGAATCAGAAATAGCAAATGAAAAAGAAATTGTAGAAAGAGCGACAGCACGGAGCAATGGCACAAGATTCAAGAGGAATTATAAAAGAAGAAGCTTTGCAAAATAAATTAGATGCTGATGTAGGAAAAGAAAAAACTGAAGTTATTATTGATGGAGATAATTTTGTTGTTAAATTTATAGATACCAATAGATATTATGAAGTTGACAATATAGGAAATGTAGAAATATTTGATATGATTATAGATAGCCATCCAGGAGATATTACAGTAGGAGTAAATGGAGATAAATTGCTTGGAACAGAAACTAGTCCATTTGAAATATGGTGTATAGAAGATTTAATTGAATGGTCACAAAATTATTCAAAATATTTAAATTCATATATAAGATTATGTAAGACATTGGATTTTAAATCAAAGTTATCATATACAGATAGTGAAAGAAAAGATTATGGAGATATAAATCAAGATGGTAATGTACAAACAATTATAGAAGAGATGCAAACTGGAATCGGTTTTAGCCCAATTCAAGGTTTTAATGGTACATTTGAAATAGAGGAAGGTAAGAATTTTGAAATAAGAAATATATATATAAATAGAAATGGTAGGGCAGGATTTATTATAAATGGCAAAAATACAATAATTAAAAATTTAAAAATTTCAGGAGAAATTATTGGAACAGATGTATCTGCAGGAATTATTTCTGGCGATAATACAAGTTATGGAATAACTATAATAAATTGTAAAAATTATGCTAATGTTAAAGGTAATACAATGGTTGCAGGAATGTGTGCTTGGGGGAGAGAAGTTACAATACAAAATTGTGAAAATTATGGAAAAATATGTATCGAATCAATAAATATTACATATGGAGGAGCAAGTGGAATTTTAGCATATGGTTATGGAACAAATGGGCTGATAGAAGATTGCTATAATGCAGGTGAAATATATGGAAATTATATTAGTGGAGGAATAGTAGGAACTGGTGAAGATCTTGAAATAAGTAATTGTTCAAATAATGGTGTGATTCATTCTATAGGAAATTATGCAAATGGTGGAATAATAGGAAAACATAGAGGTGGTACAGTTAGTATAATAAATTGTGTTAATAAAGCAACTATAGGCGAAAATAGTGAAGGATATGCAGGTGGAATTGTTGGGGAATATATAGGAGTGGATTATAATACTGATAGAATTCTTAATATTTATAATTGCTATAATCTAGGAAATATATTAAGTCAAAATTATTGTGGAGGAATTTTAGGAGTTCAAGGATTAGTTTCATTAACAATAAAATTAGATATACAAAATTCTTATTCTATTGGAATGATAAATGGAAAACATTCAGCAGGAATAGTAGGAATGCTAACAAATAGTTCTGATAGAACAACAGTAACATCATCTATAAAAAATACATATTGGCTTAATTCTTCAGCAAATAAAGCAATTTATACGGGTAATTGTACAGAAATAGAAGAGATTGAAAGTTTTGATAAAACATATATACAAAGTCAAAGTTTTTGTGATTTATTAAATAAGAATAGAGAAGAAAATACTAATTGGAAAACATGGAAATTAGGGAATGATGGATATCCAATATTTGTTTAAAATGGTCAATAAAAAAGGGTACACATTAACTATTTTTTGTTAATGTGTACCTTCCTTAATCTGACTATAAATTATTTATTTTTCATTTTTCTTAATAATAACTTGTTGTTTTTCCTTCTTTAAATCTTCCTTATCAATAAATCCACGCTGATATAAGCATTTTACATACATTGCTAAAGAAAATATAGTTGCACATAATGCAATACAATAAAGAATAATATCAAAATCTCCCCAAAATCCAGTTACATTAAATTGTTTTGTAATTAAAGAAACTACAATTGCAATATAAAATAAGACTGTAGCAAGTTTTCCAAACCATTTGCTATATACAACAACATCTTTTCCATATAAAAATGAAGCTCCTATTATCATTACAAGTTCTTTTAACATAACTATTATTAAAATCCATATAGGAATAATATCTTTAATAACTAAAGCAGCAAGTACTGAAATTTGTGTTAACTTATCAGCTAAAGGGTCCATAAGCTTGCCAAAATTAGAAATTAAATTAAATTTTCTGGCTATTGTTCCATCTAATATGTCTGTAATCCCTGATAATGTAAAGAATATAAATCCTAATAGGTAATTACCTGTAAATATAAAGTATAAAATTATTGGAATTAGGATAAATCTTAAAATTGTTAGGGAATTTGGTACGTATTTTAACATTTTTATTTCTCCTATCTATTTAACATTAAAAACTAATTCATTATTTTTACAATCTAAAGATATATTTTGTCCATCTTTAATTTCACCTTTTAATATTTTTTCTGAAATTTCATCTTCTACATATCTTTGGATAGCTCTTCTTAAAGGTCTTGCACCAAACTTTATATTTGTTCCTTTTTCAAGAATATAGTGTTTTGCACTAGAAGATACAGTTAACTTAATATTTTTATCATTTAATGCTTTTTGAGTATCTTTTAACATTAAGTCAACAATTTTTAATAATTGTTCTGTTGTTAAAGGATTAAATACAATTATTTCATCAACTCTGTTTAAAAATTCTGGTCTAAATACTTCTTTTAAAGAATCTTCAATTTTTCCTTTATCAACAGTTTGTTTTCCAAAACCTATTGAATTATTATTTAAATTAGAACCAGCATTTGATGTCATAATTATAATTGTATTAGAAAAGTTTACAGTATTTCCTTGACTATCTGTTAATTTTCCATCATCTAATACTTGTAATAATATATTAAATACATCTGGATGTGCTTTTTCTATTTCATCTAATAAAATAATAGAATATGGTTTTCTTTTTACTTTTTCTGTTAATTGTCCTGCATCATCATAACCAACATATCCTGGAGGTGCACCTATAAGTTTAGATGTTGAATGACTTTCCATATATTCTGACATATCTATTCTTATAATAGAATCTTCAGAACCAAACATTTCATATGCTAAACTTTTGGCAAGTTCAGTTTTACCAACACCTGTAGGTCCTACAAATATAAATGAAGGTGGTCTTTTTGTGCTTTGAAGTCCTGCACGATTTCTTCTAATTGCTCTAGAAACACTACTTACAGCTTCATCTTGACCTATTACTCTTTTATGAAGATTAGTTTCTAAATTTAGTAATTTTTTAGTTTCTGCTTCTGTTATTTTTTTAACAGGAATCTTTGTCCAACTTTCAATTACAGAAGCAATATCTTGAACTGTAAGATTTTTCATAACCATTTTTTTATTTATTTTATCAATTTCTTCAGTAATTTGGCATTCACGTGTTTTTAAATCAGCAGCTTTTTGATAATCTTCTGTTGAATCTGCTTCAATAACTTCTTCTTTTTCAGCTTGTACAGCAGAAAGTTCTCTTTTTAGCATTTCTAATTTGAATAAATCTTTGTTTTCCAAGTTTATTCTAGAACAAGCTTCATCTAATATATCTATTGCTTTATCTGGTAAAAATCTATCATGAATATATTTTTCTGACATAATTACAGTTTGTCTAATAACATCAGAAGATATTTTAACTTTATGATATTCTTCATAATATTTTTTAATACCTTCTAGAATTCCAATAGAATCTTCTATATTAGGTTCTTCAACCAAAACTTGTTGAAATCTTCTTTCTAATGCAGAATCTTTTTCAATATATTTACGATATTCTTTTAAAGTTGTTGTACCTATTAGTTGTATTTCTCCATTTGATAGGGCAGGTTTTAAAATATTTGCGGCATTCATAGAATGTTCTCCATCGCCAGCACCGATGATATTATGGATTTCATCTATTACAAGAATGATATTTCCATATTCTTTACATTCATCAATAATACCTTTCATCCTAGCTTCAAACTGTCCTCTAAATTGTGTACCTGCAATTACTGATGTCATATCTAATAAATAAACTTCTTTGTTTAATAATTTTGCAGGAACATTTTGATTTGCAATTTTAATTGCTAGACCTTGAGCAATAGCTGTTTTTCCAACACCTGGTTCACCAATTAAACAAGGATTGTTTTTAGAACGTCTATTTAATATTTGTATAATTCTTTGAATTTCTTTATCTCTACCAACTACAATATCAAGTTCTCCATTTTTAGCTTTATTTGTTAAATTTGTTCCAAAAGTATCTAAGTATTTTTTCTTTTTAGCTTGTTTTTGATTTTTCTTTTTATCCATTTTAATTTTTTTTCTGTCATTATTTGTATTATTATCTTGGTTATTTATATTATTTTGTATAGCAGTATTGCCATTTCCATGTCCCAAAATATTAGAAAAAATTGAACCTAATGGAATAGCAGCACCTGCTATTTTTGGCTTTTCTTCATCTTGATTTTCAATTGCAGGGTCTTGAGAATCTTCATTTATTCCAAAAGTTATAGCACCTTCTATATTGCCTAAGTCTTCTAAGTTTATATTTTCGGCTAAATCTTTAAAAATTGTTTCAAACTGTTGTGACATATCTTTTAAATTTACTTGGTCATGTGCTAAATAGGCATTTTGGTCTCTAAGTGTTTGAAGTGGATCAATACCTTTCTTTTTTGCACAATCATAACATAAACCTTCTAAATTTTTGTTATTATTTTCTATTTTTTCAAAAAATATAATTGCTGGATTTTTTTTACACTCTGAACATAACATAATTTATATCTTCCTCATTTCTTTATTTTTCAATATATATATAATACCTCAAAAATGCTAATTAGTCAATGCTAAAAACTATATTGACTAAGTTTAAATTATTATGTTATAATTTTTTTGAAAAGGAAGGAATTTTTATGAATGTTACATTACCAGAAGAAGAAAAAATAAGTAAAAAAAGAGTAATAATATATGCTGTAGCTATTGCAATTTGTGTAATAGCACTTATTATAGCAGTATGTGTACAAATTTTAGGAAATGATATTACTAACAAAATATTTGGTGTTAGTCAAATAAAATCAAAAACAGAAGAAGAAGAGCAAACACTTAAAACAAATTTTGATAATTTATTTTTAAATTCATTAGAAATTACAGGAGATATAAATGCAGATGTAAAAAAACAGGATGAAAGTAAAGATTATGTAGTAACAACTTATGAAAAAAGAGAGACAGTATCAGGAAAATATGAGATGTCTGTTTTTATTCCATATATAAATATTGATAATGATACTATAGATAAATATAATAATGAAATAAAAGAAATTTTTCAAGATAAAGCAGAAAGTATTTTAGAAACAGAAAGTCAAAATGTGTTATATACAGTAGATTACCAAGGATATATTGAAAATGATATATTAACAGTAATAATAAAATCTAGCTTAAAACAAGGTGCTAGTGCACAACAGTTAATAGTTCAAACATATAATTATGATTTAGTAAATAATAAAGAAATAACATTAAATGATGAAATTGATATGTTAGCATTAAATAAAACAGCTGTACAAAATAAAATACGTAGTGAAATAAAAGCTGAACAAGATAAAGCAGAAGCATTGCAAGAATTAGGATATGAAATTTATAATAGAGATAGTGAAAGTGATTATTATTCTATAGATAATTCAAATATATTTTTTGTACATGACCAAAATTTATATATTATATATCCATATGGAAATGATGCATTAACAAGTGAAATGGATATTGTTATAGTTTAGATTTTGTACATTTATGGTAATTAAAAATTTGAAAAATTTTCTTACTTATGGTATAATAAAAATATAGAAACTATCAAACTGTTGTGGTTCTCCAGTACCATTACTGGAGAGAAAGGAATTTATGAGTAATGCAGAAAAAACTTTGTATCTCGGGGAAATTGTTAAGAGATACGACAAAAATCTCAAAAACATGTCTGCGGAGGAGTTGCTCTTACTTGAAGCGCTACGCATCAATAGAGAGTCGAATTCAGAAGAGATGACTCATTCAATCCAGATTTTACTTAGTCAGATGATTAAGTAAAAGGAAAGAGTGCCAAACATTGGGTTTGGTACTCTTTCTTTGAAAATAAAAGGGGATGTTTTTTATTTTAAATCAGTTTTGTCTAACTGATTATGTTTGTATTATACATGGCTTTTTTGTCCATTGTGTGAATAAAAAGTGAAAAATACAAATAATTTTGACTAAGGTTGTTCACCTAAAGTAACAGTTAGCTCTCTTTCTTGACCATTTCTATTAACTTTAATTTTCATTTCATCACCAATTTTATGAGAATTTTTAATCTTATTTAAATCATCCATTGTAGAAATTTTTGTTCCATCAGCTTCTATAATAACATCTCCTGGTTTTATTCCAGCTTTTTCTGCACTTGAAAAGTCCTCTATAGATTTAACATAAACGCCAGGAACTAAATTGTTTTTTTCTGCTGTTTCTTCATCTAAGTCCATACCTGTAAGTCCAATATATGGTCTTTTTACTTTACTATATTCTATCAATTGGCTTGTTATATCTGTAGTAGAATTTATAGGAATTGCAAAACCTAATCCTTCAATTCCAGTTCCTTCTAGTTTTAATGTATTTATACCTATAACTTTTCCTTCACTATTAACTAAAGCACCACCACTATTACCAGCATTTATAGCAGCATCAGTTTGAATTAAAGTAAAAGTATTTCCTTCTGAATCAGTAACTTCACGATTTACTGCACTTACTATACCACAAGTAACTGTACTATCCATTCCCATTGGGTTACCTACTGCCATTGCAAATTCACCAACTTTTATTGAATCTGAATCAGCAAATTCTGCTTTAGGTAAATCTGTTTTATCTATTTTTATTACAGCTAAATCAGTTTCTTCATCTTTTCCAACTATTGTTGCTTCATATTCTGTTGTGTCATTAAATAGAGTTACTGTAATTTTATTAGCTTCTGATATTTGATAAGAAGAATTGCTACTGCTACTAGAATCTGTTGAGATAACATGATTGTTTGTCAAAATATAACCATCTTCACTAATTATAATTCCAGAACCTGTAGCTGTTGCTGTAGAATTACTTGATTGACCAAACATAGAAAGCATAGGATTATTTACAGTGTATTCAACTTTTATACCAACAATTGAAGGTAATATTTTATTTGCTGCATATACAGCTGTATCTGAATAATTTTCTAGTGAAATTTGTGATACATATCCACTAGAAGAGTTGTTATTATTTGAAGTGTTTTGTACAGTAGATGTTCCATTTAATATTTCTGAACGTATTGATGGAACGCCAAAACATGTTCCAATAACAACTGCACATCCTACAACACCACTACAAAATGGTAGAAGTACACTTTTTCCAAATCCAGATTTTGTTTTAACTTTTTTTGCATTATATGGGTTTGAAGTTACTACTGTTTTAAAGTTAGTGTCATTTTTAACATTTTTTTCTTTGTTTTCTTGCTCTTTTTGATTTTCTTCCATAAGTAAGACCTCCTAAATTTTTATTTTAATTATATAATAACCTAAATTACTGATAGAATACAATATATTTGTGAAAATTGTGTGAAAAAGATGTTAATGTTTAAAGCCTTTTTTTCACAAGTTATAGCTATAAATGAACTGTTTCTTCAAAAATAGATTATTATGAGATTATTATATAAATTGTAATTTTTTTATTAGAAATTTTTTTAATTTTATTTTAAATTCTTGAAAAAATTATTATATATATATATAATAAAAAATGAAGTATAGTTAATAAATTACATTTGTACTTTTGTTACTTTTCTTATTGTATAGGATTGTATAGGAAAAATTGACTTTTATCTTGATACTATATGTATTTTTCCGTATACAACAAGAAAAGTGTCTTTAAAAAAGCCCACGTAAGCTAAGTTTATGTAGCTTCGTTAATTTTCTTATTTTTACAAAAAAAAAGAAAAAGAAATTATAAAAATACAAAATAAATAGTGAAAGAAGGATGAATATGATAAAAAATATAAAAAAGGAAAATGGAATAACTTTAGTAGCATTAGTTATAACAATTATTTTAATGCTTATATTAGCAACAGTTACAATAAATATAGGAAAAGGTCAAATTTTAAATGCACATTTGCAAAATTATAAAACTAATATGTTGTTAATAGAAGCAAAAGCAAAAGAATATGTAGAAAAAGCAAGTTTTAATTTAGGTGTTAATCCTACAGATGAAACAAGGCAAAATGCACAAAATGAATTACAAGGAGAAGGAAAAGGTACATTAGTAACAACTAGTGATTCTATTATAAATGACATAAAAGCAATGGGGGTTGCAGATATTGATACACAGATATCTGATAAAAATGTATATAAATTATCTACAAGTGATTTAGAAAAAATGGGGATAAATGGAGCCAAATCTGATGAAGAAGAAGGTTATTATATCCTTATATATAATATACCAGAATCTACAGTAAAAGTTTATAATACATTAGGATTTAATATAAATAATGAAATTAAATATTGTTTAGATGATATAAGAGAAATAGATGAGGTATAATAAGATAGAGGCAAAAAATGTTTTGAAAGAGGCAAAATAAAAAAAAGATAATAAAAATTGAATGAAATATGAATGTAATAAAATCTAAAAATTTTTTTAGAAGATATATAACTAAATAAAATAATAAAAATAAATGAGGTACAAAATGAAAGAAAAAGAACTAGAGAGATTAAATAATTTAAAAGAGGAAGAAAAAAAATTACACAGTAGAGGTTTTAAAAATATTTGTGGAATAGATGAAGCAGGAAGAGGTCCTTTAGCAGGACCTGTTGTTATTGCTGGAGTTATTATGCCAGAAGATTCAATGATAGAAGGTGTTAATGATTCTAAAAAGGTATCAGAAAAGAAAAGAGAATTATTATATGATAAAATTATAGAAGAAGCAATAAGTTATTCAGTAGCAATAATAGGTCAAGATGTAATAGATGAAATAAATATTTTAAATGCAACCAAAAAAGGTCTAACAAATGTTGTAGAAGGATTAGATGTTAGACCTGATTTAATTATAGTAGATGCTTTAGAACATATAGATACAAAAGGAATACCTTATGAATCAATAATAAAAGGAGATGCTAAATGCTATTCAATAGCAGCAGCATCTATTTTAGCAAAAGTAACAAGGGATAGAATTATGAGAGAATGGGATTTAGTATATCCTCAATATGGTTTTGCAAAACATAAAGGTTATGGGACAGCCTTTCATATACAGGCAATAAAAGAATATGGTTTGTGTCCAATACATAGGAGAAGTTTTACTAAAAAATTTGTTTAAATAAATTTATAATTATTAAGAGTTATAATTTTAATAATTTTATATTTTTTAATTTAATATTATTACTAGTTATTAAAATAAAGACAGGAGAGGTTTTATTTTGAGTAAATTTCATATTTTAGATATAATTGAAAAAAAGAGAGATAAAAAAACATTATCAAAAGAAGAAATAGATTATGTTATAACTAATTATACAAATAATAATATTCCAGATTATCAAATGTCAGCATTATTGATGGCAATATATTTAAATGGTATGGATAAAGAAGAAACAACAAATATGACACTTGCAATGGCAAATTCTGGAGAGGTTTTAGATTTATCAAAATTAAATAAAATTTTTGTTGACAAACATTCTACAGGTGGTGTAGGAGATAAAGTTTCTTTAATATTATTACCATTAGTTGCATCTTTAGGTGTTCCAGTTGCCAAAATGTCTGGTAGAGGTTTAGGTTTTACTGGAGGTACTGTTGATAAATTACAATCAATTCCAGGGTATAATACTGAACTTTCAAAAGAAGAATTTATAAATAATGTAGAAAAAATAGGTATAAGCATGATTTCTCAATCAATGAATTTAGCACCAGCAGATAAAAAAATTTATGCACTTAGAGATAGTATTTCCTGTGTAGAAAGTATACCTTTAATTGCATCAAGTATAATGAGTAAAAAGATTGCAAGTGGAGCACAAAAAATTGTGTTAGATGTTACAGTTGGTGACGGTGCTTTTATGAAAGATATAGTGCAAGCAGAAAAACTTGCTAAAACAATGATAGACATTGGAACTTTAGCAAATAGAGAAACAGTATGTATATTAACAAATATGGACGAGCCATTAGGATTTTCAATTGGAAATAATTTAGAAGTAAAAGAAGCGGTTAACTTTTTAAAAGGAAATATGCCACAAGATTTAAAAGAAGTTGTATTTAGTTTAGGTGCATATATGCTTAAACTTTCTGGATTAGGAGATAACATAGAACAAAATAAAAAGAAATTAGAACAAAATATATTGAATGGAAAAGGGTATGAAAAATTTGTACAATTGGTACAAAACCAAAATGGAGATATTACTTATTTAGAAGACTTAAATAAATTTCCAAAAGCAAAATATATAGAAAATGTTTATGCAGGAAAAAAAGGATATATTTCAAAATTACCAGCTAAAAGTATAGGAAAAATAGCATGTTATTTAGGTGCTGGAAGAGAAAAAAAGGAAGATATAATAGACAATACAGTAGGAATTGTATTAAAGAAAAAAGTTGGAGACTTTGTAGAAAAAAATGAAATAGTAGCACAAATATTTGCAAATGATATGGATAAAATGAATGAAGCTATAGAAAATATGAATAAAATAATAGAAATTTCAGAAAATCAGACAAAAATAGATACGATTTTAAAGATTATTTATGGTTAGATGTAAATTGAAGGAAATCTGTACAAAGATGTTGAAAAAAGTTATTGATTGATGTTATAATATATCTTGAAGTTATTAAAAATAAATTCAAAAGAGACAAAGGTTTATAGGCAACCTTTTAAAAACCTAAATTTATTGTACAAGGAATGAATTAAAAATGAATAAACAAAACAAAGAAGAAAAGAAAAAGAGAAAAGAATTTAATAAAGGTAGAGTATTTGTAAAAGTAATGGCAGGAATAATAGCATTTTTAATGATTGCAGCAACAGCAATGACTTTAATTTATGCACTACTTTAATATAGCTTTATATATAATATGAATTAAGATATTTATAATATGAAACAGAATAAATAAAAAACAAAGTAGGTGAAATAATGGGGAGTAATATAGGTATAGCATGGGAAAATTTCTATAATGAAAATATTTTAAATTATTTTAAAAGTTTTCAAGAAAATCCATTTGCTCTAATAAGTTTAATCATAGATATAGCTATAGTAATTTTTTTATGCTATTGTTTTTTTAGAATAGTAAAAGGTTCTAGAGCATGGCAATTGATAAAGGGAATTATTTTTTTAATTATTGCAACATGGCTTAGTGGACTTTTAAATTTAAAAATATTAAATACAATATTAACGGGAATTATGAACTGGGGAGTAATAGCAGTAATTGTTATATTCCAACCAGAATTAAGAAGAGCATTAGAACAATTAGGGACTAATAAATTTGCTAAGTTTTTTGGGATAGATAAAGATATTGCAACAAAAACAAAAGAAGATATATATAAAGTAGTAATTGCAGTTCAAGAACTAGCAAAATCAAAAACAGGAGCACTAATAGTAATAGAAAGAGATATAAATATACAAGATATAATAGCTACAGGAATACCAATGGATGCAGAAGTTTCACCACAATTATTAGTGAATATTTTTGTACCAAAAACACCTCTTCATGATGGAGCAGTAGTAATAAGTAATAACAAAATAGCAGCAGCAGCCTGTGTATTACCACTTGCAAATGATGCAGATATAGCAAAAGAATTAGGAACAAGACACAGAGCAGCTATAGGAATTTCTAAAGAATCTGACAGTATAGCAGTAGTTGTATCAGAAGAAACAGGAAAAGTATCAGTAGCAAAAGATGGAACTTTAATTGCAGATGTTAGAGAAGATGTCCTTAAAAAAATACTTATAACAAATATAGTTACAAAACGTTTTACAGTAGATAAAAAAGTAAAAAAAAGTAAGCTTAGTGTATTAAAAGACAAATTATCAAAAGATAAAAAAGAAAATAAAAAGATAGAAGAAACAGTAGAAAAAAGACAAAATTTGGACCGTTAGGAATTTCCTTTTAGGTCCACTTTTTTAATAAAGATAATACACAGAATTTGAAAGCTTAAAAAAACAAGAAAATTCTCTTTTAAAAAGAACTATGTGAGCCAAACTTATGTAACTTTGATACTTTTCATATAAGGAGTAATATAAAAATGAGAAATATAAAATTAACAATAGAATATGATGGAAAAGACTTTAATGGATGGCAAAAACAGCCAGATAGACTAAATATACAAGGAACTATAGAGCAGGCAATTAAGCAAGTTACAGGAGAAGAAGTAGACCTAACAGCGTCAGGAAGAACAGATGCAGGAGTTCATGCTATTGGACAAGTTGCAAATTTTAAAACAAATAGTAAAATTCCAATAGAAAAAATACCAATTGCATTAAATACAAATTTAAAAAAATCAATAAGAATAAAAAAAGCAGAAGAAGTTGATGAAAGATTTCATAGTAGATTATCATGCAAAAGAAAAACATATAGATATGTAATAAATTGCAGTGGTTGTGAATCAGCAATATATCGAAATTTAGAAACATATATTCCATTTAAATTAGATGTAGAAAAAATGAATAAAGCAGCTAAATTTTTAGAAGGAGAACATGATTTTAAAGCATTTAAAGCAAGCGGAACAAGTAGTAAAAGTAGTGTAAGAACAATATATTCAGCAAAAGTTATACAAAAAGAAAATGATAGAATACATATAGAATTAACAGGAAATGGTTTTTTATATAATATGGTAAGAATAATAGCGGGAACACTAGTAGAAGTGGGAACAGGAAAAATTGCTCCAGAAGATATACCCAATATTATTTTATCTAAAAAAAGAGAAAATGCAGGAAAAACTTTACCAGCAAAAGGCCTATTTCTATTAAATGTCGAATATGAAAATTCGGACATCGAGGCCAAGCCATTTCGTCCGGAAGATTTTTCGGACATTGAGGCCAAGCCATTTCGTCCGGAAGATTTTTCGGATATTGGGGACAGGCCATTTTGTCCGGAAGATTTTCAATAATAAAAATATGATAATTTAAAAAAATATGAGACATATAAATTTGCTCTAAATACCATTGTGTGAATAATAAGATAATGATATTTTGAAATGAAAGTTTTTTTACAACAACAGGTCAAAAATATAATAATAGAATATTTTAAAATCTAATTGATATTTAACAAAAATTGCTTTTTTTGCATAATATACATAAAAAGGAAAAAGGAGAAAGCCATGAATATTTTATTGTTATTTTTTGCATTACCAATTGCAGTGATTATATTTTCTATAGTACTTCAAAAAATTTTAAAATGCCCAATATTAGTGGCAGGTGTAATATTTGCAATTTTTTTAATACTTTCATTTACAGTATTTAGTGTAGTTTTTTTAGTAGCAACAATTATTTATACTTTAATTTCCTTTATTACAGCGACTATTGTTAGTTTAATAGAAAGATTTAAAAAATGTATAAGAGATAGAATTTGTCCAGATGAATCAAACCATTGCACATCTAATACTTCAAATACATCAAACTTGCTTACAATACAAAGTAGATGTGGTGGAAATGAAAATGAATATGAAAATGGAAATAGTTGTGGGGATAGTAATGGAAATCTCTTAACTATTAGTAGTTCTTGTAATAATGGAGAAAACAGTAATGATTTATTAACTATACAATCAAATTTAAATAGTGCAAATACATCAAATAATCAATCTTCATCTTGCAATTGTAATTGCACTTGTAGAAGAAATGGAACAATTGCAGTTAATGCAAATGTAGTACCTCAGAATAATACATCTGGGACTTTTTCAGGGTGTTATAGGAGGAGATGTAGATAAATTTATGTAAAAACTTCTTATGATGATAAAAAATTATAAGAAGTTTTTTATATTTTACTTTTTTTGTATTTTACGTATTTGAAATAATATGTTACTATTTACGGCTATAACAAAACACTAAAAAAATTGTATTATAAGTTTAAAAAATAATACTTTATCACTTGAATAAAAAATAATATTTGGTATATAATTTAAGTAATTTGAAAGGAGTGATTTTATGGGAACAAAAGTTGTACAATATGGAGCTGGAAAAATGAGCAAATATACTATGCGATATGTTTATGAAAAAGGAGGAGAAATAGTAGGAGCAATTGATGTAAATCCAGATGTTATAGGAAAAGACATTGGAGAAATTATGGGAACAGAGCCTAAAGGTGTAAAAGTAGTATCTATTCAAGAAGCGGAAGAAATGATAAAAAATGTTAAGCCAGATATTGCAATTGTAACTACTATGAGTTTAATATCTGATGTAGAAGATGCTTTAATGTTATGTGCAAAATTAGGAGTTAATGCAATTACAACTTGTGAAGAAGCATTTTTCCCTATGAATTCAAATCCAGAAGTTACTAAAAAGATAGATAAATTAGCAAAAGAAACTGGATGTACAATAACAGGAAGTGGATACCAAGACATTTATTGGGGACAACTAATATCAAGTATTGCAGGTTCTACTCAAAGTATAAAGAAAATAAAAGGAAGTTCATCATATAATGTTGAAGATTATGGAATAGCTTTAGCAAAAGCACATGGTGCAGGTTTAACTTTAGAAGAGTTTGACAAACAAGTTGCATCAGTTGATAGAATTTCAGATGAAGAAAGACAAGCCATGATAAACAGGGGAGAATATTTACCATCATATATGTGGAATGTAAATGGATGGCTTTGTGCAAAATTAGGTTTAACTGTAAAATCTCAAAGACAAGTTACAGTTCCACAAACATATAAAGAAGATATCGAATCTCAAACTTTAGGTATGACAGTAAAAGCAGGAGATGCCACAGGAATGAGTGCTGTTGTTACAACAGAAACAGAAGAAGGAATAACACTTGAAACTCAATGTATAGGAAAAGTTTATTCTAAAGAAGATTTTGATAAAAACGAATGGACAATAGAAGGAGAGCCAAATACAACACTAATTATAAATAGACCTTCAACAGTAGAACTAACTTGTGCAAGTGTTGTTAATAGAATTCCAGATGTAATTTCTGCAAAACCTGGTTATGTACCAACAGAAGAAATAGGCGATTTATCATTTAAAATGAAAATATAGTTGATTTTTAAATCTTTTTGTGCTATAATTATATTGTATTTTTAATAAGTGAGGTGAATACTTGAATTTAAATTCAAGGAATTATGAAAGAAAATAAAGAATATAATAAAATAGTAAAAAAAGATAGAAAAACTGATTTTTTAGGAGTTTTTAGAAATTTCTTAAAAGCAAAAAGCTTACCGATTTCACAAGAAGAAGAAATTCAAGCTAGCAATGAAACTGAAAAAACAAAACAAGATTTAGAAAAAGCTTTAAAAAGAGCAGAAAAAATGGAAGAAATGTTTAGACAATCAGTCAGAGTACAGGTTGTAGGAGGATTAGAGCAAACAACAAAACAGAAATCTAAATCTAATAATCAAGAACAAAATCAGTCAAAATCAAAGAGCAAAAACAAACAAAGTGAAATAGAATTAGAGCACTAAAAATTAAATAATTTTTAGTGCTCTAATTTTTATTTATATTGGTAGCGAAGATGTGATAAGATTTTGGCATTTCTGTATACTTTTATACAATTTTAGTTTGTAGTATTTTCAATGTTTTGGCGGGGTTTTGTTTTTGAATATTTCTATTTTATGCCAAACTAAAGTGATAAAAATGTGATAATTTTTCGAAAACATTTTTTCGCACTTTTATAATAAATTATTTAGACAATTTACAGCAATTTTCTTCTGATTGTTTGAACTATGTAAATAAATTTGAGTAATACTTATGGTAGAATGTCCCATTAACTCAGCAACAGTTTCTATATCTATTCCATTTTTTAATAACATAGAAGCATAAGTATGTCTAATAGAATGGAATTTCTTATGAGAGATATTACATTTTTTTAAAATTTTAGTCCATTTTGCAGAAATATTTTTTGCTTTTAATGGGTTGCCCAAATTATCTTTAAACAACAGTCCTTCTTTGTTCTTTATTTGTTTCAAGATTATTATTATTGCATCAGGAATTGAAACAGTTCTAAATGAGTTTAATGTTTTTGGGGTTTGATAAATTGTTTCTATATGTCTTTTCTCTTCGCTATCATACACATAAACTTCTTTGACACTTTTTTCAACATACAATTCTTGCTTTTTTAGATTTATATGTTCCCAATCTAAAGCTAGTAATTCACCAATTCTTAGACCTGTTGCTAAATCTAATAAAAAAACCAACTCAAAATCAGTACCTTTAACATACTCTTTAATTATTTTAATTTCATCTTCTGTTAAGATTTCAACATCTTTTCTATTATTTTTTATAACTTCTGTTTTACTACCTTTTATATTGACGTTTAAGCAAGGATTTTTTAACATGTATCCGTTATCAATACACCAATTAAAAAATACTTTTAATACAGTATTTAGAGTTTTTATTTGAGAATATCTATATTTTCTTTTATCTAAATCGTTATAGAATTGTTGTAATTGTAAAGATGTAAAAGTATAAGTTCGTAAACCTGCAATTGAGCTATCTTTTATATACTTTCTATAAATTCCTTCATACCTTTGAAATGTAGATGGCTTTATTTTTGATGAATTATGTAAAAAATCAAATAACCAAGTATGCATAGAGTCTTTTATTGTAACATATTCAAAATTACTTATTAAACCATTTTTTATATCATTCATATATTTATCTGCTTTTTGGTTAGCTTCATTTATTCCAGAACCATAAAAAGTTTTTCTTATGGGTGTTCCATCAGCTTTTTTACCAATAGTTCTAGTGACTCTAAAATATTGCCTTCCATTTACTTCAAAATTAGTTTTTTTAGCCATAATTTCCCTCCGAATAGTAATTATATGCTTTTTCAATTAAATCTTCTGTAACTCCCAATTCTTCTGCAATTTCATAATAGTATTTATATCCTTTGTTAGCCAATTCTTTTAATTTTGAATATGGAATCAATAATTTAAAAGCCAATTTATTAGCTCTAAATTCTCTTTTTCTTATTTCTTGTGAAGAATAATTATAATTGTAAAGAGTATTTGTATAATAATGTCCAAGTTCCTCTGCTAATATAGTTTTTTCTTCATTAGAATTGTCTATAATTGAATAATTTAGTCCAATAGTATAATTATTACCAATACAACCTATAATTGCTTTATTTTTCATTTTAAAGTCAATTATATCTATATTTTCTTTTTCTGCTATATAATACAATTTATTTAATTCCATTATAGCCCCCATTAAAATTATTTTTTATCTTTTTCAATTCTTTTTTTCATTTCTTTATAAAATCTTAATGCATCAGCTACTTCTTCATCTGTCAATCCTTCCATTTCTTTGTGATAAGCGAAGCGGAACTCTTGCTCATCTTTGTCATAATTTCTAATGTCTGTTTTACACATTAGGTAATCAAGACTACAATTAAAGATTTCACAAAGTTTTAATTTAATATTATCTTTAGGTATACTATAACCAGCTTCATAATTTGCTATAGCGGTTTCACTCTTTAATCCTAATTTTAAAGCTAAATCTTTTTGAGTAAACCCTTCACTTTCTCTTAAAAATTTTATTCTATTTCCTATATTATTATTTTCATTCATTTTTATTGCTCCTTATTCAATATAATTGAATTATATCATTTTTTTTGAAGCTTGTAAATACTAAAATATCAATATTCTTGAAATATTTATAAAAAAATATCAAAAAAATTGAATAAAAGTATTGACAACTTCAAAAAACTTGTATATAATGCATTCAAGAAAGTTGAAGAAAGGAGAAACGAATATGACAAAATATTGTATGTATGTTAACACAGAAGAACTTAAAAAAGCCAGATTAAGAAAAAAGAAAACGTATAAAGATATGTCTGAAGAAATGGGATTAAAGAGTCCAATAAGCTATTATAATATTGAAGTTGGAAATGTAGAGCCAAAAATTAGCCAAATGATTAAAGTAGCACAAATTTTAAATAAGCCAGTTCAAAAATTTTTTAACTTCAAACTTCAAGAAAATTGAACAAAAGGAGGGCGATATGATGGACGAATGGATAAGTCTTAACGAATATATGCGACGATATAAAGTTGGATATGCAGTAGTTAAAAGAATGATTGCTAATAAAGAACTAGAAGTAAGAGAAACACCTCGGAGGGCAATACAAAATACATGTTGGAGGCAACACAGTATCAAGAGCATTATACGAAGAAGAACACAACAAAAGAATTGAAGCAGAGACAACACTTAAGTTATTACAAAATATTTTATTAGAAAGGAGATGAAAAACAAATGAAAAGAAAAAATAAAATATACGAACTAATCGGACGAGCTACAACAAAAATATTAGCATTTTTACTAATAGAAACAAGCTTATATTACACACTAATTTATATTTTAGACAACTGTATAACAGTTTATAGATAGGTAGAAAGGAGGAAAAAATGATTTTAGGAATTGAAACTAAAAAAGATTTAAGAAATCAACTAGAAGAAGCAGAATTAAGAGCAGTAACACATTTTAATAA
>CAJFJM010000020.1 GCA_904384245.1 uncultured Clostridia bacterium | reverse complement strand
TATGGTAACAAAATCAAACTAAAAATTTTTAATAAAGATTTGTGCCTTCCGCAGACGTAGCGTTAGCGGAGGCAAGGAAGGAATGAGATTAAATATGAAAACAGCAGTACTAATACCATGTTATAACGAAGAACTTACAATAGAAAAAGTAATAAAAGATTTTAGAAAAGAATTACCAGATGCAGACATTTATGTATATAACAACAATTCAAAAGACAAAACAGCAGAAATAGCAAAAAGAAATGGAGCAATAGTAAAAGACGAATATCGTCAAGGAAAAGGAAATGTAGTAAGAAGCATGTTCTATGATATTGATGCAGATATTTATGTAATGGTAGATGGAGATGACACATATCCAGCAGAATTTGTACACAAACTAATAGAACCAGTAGTAAATGGAGAAGCAGATATGGCAATTGGAGACAGACTATCAAATGGAACATATCAAAAAGAAAACAAAAGACATTTCCATGAATTCGGAAATAACCTAGTAAAAAAAGGAATAAATGTATTATTCAAAACAAATTTAAAAGACATAATGACAGGATACAGAGTATTCAGCAAAAAATTTGTAAAAAATATGCCTGTAATGTCACCAAAATTTGAAATAGAAACAGAAATGTCATTATATGCATTAGACAAAAAATTCATAATAAAAGAAATTCCAATAATATATCGTGATAGACCAGAAGGTAGCCAGTCAAAATTAAACACAGTAAGTGATGGAATGAAAGTAATAAAAACAATAATAAAAATGTTTAAAAACTACAAACCACTACAATTCTTCACAATAATTGCAGTAATTATATTTTTAATAGGACTAATTGTAGGAATACCAGTATTAGTAGAATACTTTAAAACACAATATATAACAAAAGTTCCATCAGCAATACTTGCATCAGCATTAGTTACATTATCTGTAATTGTAGGACAATGTGGAGTAATATTAGATACTGTAGTAAAAATAAACCGTGAAAATTATGAATTAAATTTATTAAGATATAAGCAAATGGAAGATTTAAAAAATAACGATAATAAGTAAAAATATATAAATAAAGAATTTGATAAGAATTAAAAAAGAATTTATACATAATAAAGTCAAATAAAAATAAAAAACAAGGAAGAAGATAAATGGAAGGAATAGTAGAAAAAAGGAGAAAAAATATAATGCAATTTATCTTAATTGGAGTATATATCATTTTAACTATATCAGGTCTAACACTAATGAAAGTAGGAGGAAATTCAGGAGCACTTGCAATAGAAAATGGAAATATGAATTTCAATATTAGCTTAATAAGTTTTGCTGGACTATTTTGCTATTTATGTAGTTTCCTATTATTTACAAGATTAGTAGTAATGTTTGACCTAAGCTATATAATGCCATTAACAACAGGAATAGTACAAGTAATAACACTAGTAGTATCAAAAGTAGTCTTCAAAGAAAACCTAACATGGCAAGCAATAATAGGAGCATCACTTGTAATAATAGGTGTGCTAATAATGAACTGGAAAAGGGATTAAGGGACGGTCCTTAAAATCCCTGATTATCAAAAAAATTTATCAAAAAATAAAAAAAATTATCAGAAAGATTATAAAAAATTATAAACAATAAAAGATAAATAACTTTCCTTAAGTAAGATACTTAAAGAAAGTTATTTTTTATAATTTTATCAATAAAAAGCTGTTAAATCAAATAGTAAAAATGTTTTTTATAAAAATTAAAGGAAAATTAAAAATAAAAACTTAATAAAGGTTGCAATTTACATAAATTGGTGATAATATATTTTACGAAGGCTATAGCTTTGCATTATTTTAAAGAAATTATTTTAATTTCTTAAGTCTTAAACCAATATCAGTATAGAAAGGAGTTGCTCTATAAGTATGAAACTAAGTAGCGAAAGGCAATATCTTGTTTTAGAAAATCAGAAGCTTGTTTATTACATAATACGGAAGCTGGGGATAAATCAAAATTCTTCAGAGTACGAAGATATTGTTTCTATAGGTACAATTGGACTGATAAAAGCAGCAATTACTTTTGATACATCAAAAGGTATTACTTTTGGAACATATGCTTCACACTGTATAAATAATGAAATTCTTATGTATTATAAGAAAACAAAAAAATATGCAAATAATATCTCTTTAGAGAAAATTATTGAAGACAATGGAGAAGGTAAGAATCTAAGATTAGAAGATACTATAGAAAATCCTAACTCTAATTTTGTTGATGATATACTAAAAAAAGAAGAGTATATTAAGTTAGTTAGCATTGTCTTAAATAATTTAACAGGAAAACAGCGAATAGCATTTCTTTATTTAATGGCAGACACATCGCAAAAAGTGTGTGCTGAAAAAATGGGTATAACTCAAAGTTATGTGTCAAGGCTTCAATTTAAAGCAATTCAAAAAGTTCAACAAGTAGCTAATGAACAAGCTCATTATAAGGAGGTATTTTCTATGGCAATAGTAGGAGATGAATACAGAATTTCTTTTTCAGCTAAAGATATTAACAAATTTAATAAGATTTTTGCAACACTTTTGCAAAATTTGACATCAGTTGAAAAAGTACCTGATTTTAAAGTCAGTTGTAACAAAGAACGGATTATAATTCAGATACCTGCTCATCCAGAATCATTTTCTTTTATTGCTCAAATTGTTCAAGAAATTGATGAGTATGAAATGTCATTTTCTAATAGAACTATGACGCATGCAGACAATACAGGTTTTCAGAGAGGTAAGGCTACTAACAAAAATAAAGAAAATGAGAGTAATACGATGCAGAAAAAAGATGACATTATATCAGAGGAAGTAAATGAAGCTAAAAAAGAAGCATTTTCTAATTCTACTGTTGGAAGAAAGAGTCAGGTAAAACAAGTAAGAGATTATATGTTAAGTTTGGATTCTTTTTCCATTAAAGATTTAAAAAAGCATTTTACTAATTTGAATGATAGTGCTATAAGTAATGCTTTGTATCTGGCTAAAAGAAAAGGACTTATAACAGCTTTAGGCAACGGAAAATATGTTGTGAACAAAAATTAAAAATACTGAAAGGCATTACTATTAAATTTTAATAGTAATGCCTTTATTTTTCTAAATATTAAATATTATTTACAGTCAAATAAAAAGTACAAAATAACAAGCAATAAATAAAAAATAAAACACACTAAAACTATTGAAAAAAATATACTAAAAATGATATAATCACAATTAGTGAGGTGGATAAAAATGAAGAAAAATTTTATAAGTATATTTGTAATAATGTTATTACTTTTAAACACCATATTTCCAATAATAGCACAAGCAAAAGAAAGTGGAAACATTATCACAAAAAATATGCAAGAAACAAATAATCAAAGTGGAGAAACAAATGATGAAGACTCAGAAAATCAAAAAAGCAATGAAGTAGTAGAAAACAATAATGAAGATATAGCAAACAGCACAAATACAAATTCTACAAACGAGCAAACAAACACAAACAATACATCTAATAACACAAATTCTAACAATACAAATACATCTACAAATATTTCAAACACTACAACTGAAAACACTACATCAACAAACGAAACAACAAATAACACAGAAAGCAATATACTAGCAGAAAACGAAAATAGCACAGACACAGAAAAACAAGAAAATTCAAATAATTCAATAAAAGAAAACACAACCAAAGAAAATGAAACAGAAACACAGCAAAGAGCTGAAAACTCAATTTCAATACAATCAGAAGAAAATGAAAATTCACTTCAGCCTAAAGAAAAATCAATAACAGGTTTATCTGTACAATACAGTGCACATGTTCAAGACGAAGGATGGCAAGATTTTGTAAACGAAAGTGAAACAGCAGGAACAACAGGTCAAAACAAAAAAGTTGAAGCAATGAAAATTCAACTTATAAATAACCCAAGTAATATCCAAATTGAATACAAATCATATATAGAAAACACTGGATGGCAAAATTGGACATCAAATGGAAATGTAACAGGAACAACAGGAAAAAATCTAAAAATGTATGGTATACAAATTAGACTAAAAGGAACAGACAAATATAGTATAAGTTATAGAGTACACATAGAAAATGAGGGATGGACAAACTGGGCTCAAGATGGTAAAACAGCAGGAAATATATCAAAAAAAGAAAAAATAGAAGCAATAGAAATAAAACTAATCCCAAAAGAAGAACAAAATTTATCTGTACAATATGTAGCACATGTCCAAGACGAAGGCTGGCAAGACTATAAAAAAGATGGAGAAAAATCAGGAACAACAGGTCAAAACAGAAAAGTTGAAGCAATAAAAATAGAATTAAATAATGCACCATCAAATATGAAAATAAAATACAGAACATATGTACAAGATGATGGATGGCAAAATTGGGTATATGATGATTCAATATCAGGAACAACAGGAAAAAACAAGAAATTATATGGAATAAAAATAGAATTAGAAGGAACAGACGAATATACTGTTAGTTATAGAGTACACATAGAAAGTGAAGGATGGACAAACTGGGTTCAAGATGGTAAAACAGCAGGAAATATATCAAAAAAAGAAAAGATAGAAGCAATAGAAATAAAACTTGTAAAAAGTACAGGACAAAGTAAAAAATTAGGAGTATCATATGTAGCACATGTTCAAGATGAAGGATGGCAAGATTTTAAAAATGATGGACAAACAGCAGGAACAACAGGAATGAACAGAAAAGTTGAGGCAGTGAAAATAGAACTTAATAACAATGAAACAGGAACAGGTATAAAATATAGAACATATATAGCAAATAGTGGATGGCAAGGCTGGAGTCAAAATGGTGCTGTAAGTGGTACAATAGGTCAAAACAATAAAGTATATGGAATAAGAATTGAATTGGTTGGATTAGAAGATTATTCTGTTCAATATAGAGTACATATAGAAGATTATGGATGGTTAGATTGGGTAGCAGATGGAGAAACAGCAGGAAAAGTACCAGAAGGCAAAAAGATAGAATCTATAGAAATAAAAATCACAGAAAAAGTACAAATAGATTATCCAATAGGTGTTGAATATTATTCACATGTCCAAGATATAGGATGGGAAGAAACATATCTTCAAAGAGATGGAGAAACTTCAGGAGTAGGAAACAAAGGTCTTAAAACAGAAGCTATAAAAATTAGATTAAGATATGCACCAGAAGGAGCATCTATAAAATATAGAACACATGTCCAAGATGAAGGATGGCAAGACTGGGTTTATGATGGAGAACAAGCAGGAACAACAGGACAAAACAAAAAAATTGAAGCCATAAAAATAGAATTAGAAGGACTAGATAAATACACAGTAGAATACAGAGTATATGTACAAAGTAAAGGATGGACAGATTGGTATATAGATGGAGAAACAGCCGGAACAACTGGCAAAAATCTAAGATTAGAAGCAATTCAAATAAGAATAGTAGATAAATATAAAAGAGAATATCATGGAATAGATGTTTCAGATTTCCAAGGAAAAATTGATTTTGATAGACTAGTAAAAACAGGAAAAGTAGATTTCATGATAGCACAAGCAGGCTGGTATAGTGAAAGCAGACAAAAATTCATGCCAGAAGATTATTTTGAAAGAAATTATGAAGAAGCTAAAAAAAGAAATATAGCACTAGGAACATATTTATATTCATATGCAACAAGTGTAGATGAAGCAAGACGTGAAGCAGAAAATTTAATAGCATATTTAAAAAGCATAGGAAAAACAGATTATGAATTACCAATTTTTTATGATATAGAAGATGCATCACAAGCAAACTTAAGCAAAGAAACAAGAACACAAATGTGTTTAGCATTTGGACAAGTAATTTTAAATGCTGGATACAAAGTAGGAATATATTCTAATATGAATAAATTATTAACATGGATTGATTTAAATCAAATACCAGATGAATATTCAATATGGGTAGCTTCATTTGGAATAAATGACGGAAATATCCCAGGAGACAAATTTAAATTCCCTGGAGAACATGACATCTGGCAATATACTTCAAAAGGAACATTAAACGGAATTGAAGGATATGTAGATATGAATATTTGCTATAAAAAATATTTTTAATAATTATTCAATAATTATTAAAAATTGCACACTATCCTTGAAAACTCACCTATAATTTAATTAAAAATATTAAGTTTAAAGTAAAGGTAGAAAAAAGGTTTATAGGTAAAACCGCATAAAAACCTAAATATATGATTTAAGGAATAGAAATGGATAAAATATCAGTAATAGTATCATGTTACAATGAAGAAGAAAGTTTACCATTATTCTACAAAGAAATGGAACGAGTTAGAAAAGAAGATTTTCAAGATGTAGAATTTGAATATATTTTTGTAAATGATGGTTCAAAAGATAATACACTAAAGGAAATAAAAAATTTAAGAGAAAATGATTCTAAAGTTAGATATATATCTTTTTCTAGAAATTTTGGAAAAGAAGCAGCAATGTTTGCAGGTCTAGAAGCAGCAGAAGGTGACTACATTACACTTATGGATGCAGACCTGCAAGACCCACCATCTTTACTTAGACAAATGTATGACTACATAAAAAATGACGGATATGATTGCATAGGAACTAGAAGAGTAACTAGAAAAGGAGAGCCACCAATAAGAAGTTTTTTTGCAAGAATATTTTATAAACTAATAAACAAAATGTCCAAAGTAGAAATGGTAGATGGAGCAAGAGACTATAGGCTTATGACAAGGCAAATGGTAGATGCAATACTACAATTAAAAGAATATAACCGCTATTCAAAAGGATTATTCAGTTTTGTAGGATTTAACACAAAATGGATTGAATACGAAAATGTAGAAAGAGTTGCAGGAGAAACCAAATGGTCATTCTGGAAATTATTTAAATATGCAATAGAAGGAATAACAGCATTTTCAACAACACCACTTATAATATCATCTGTAATAGGTTTACTATTTTGTTTAATATCATTTTTACTAATTATATTTATCATAATTAGAACCTTAATATATGGAGATCCTACATCAGGTTGGCCATCTATGGTATGTATAATATTTTTTGTAAGTGGAGTACAATTATTCTCTTTAGGGATAATAGGACAATATCTATCAAAAACATATTTGGAAGTAAAACATAGACCAATATATATTGTAAAAGAAACAGAGAAAGGAGAAACAATGATAAAAAAGTAATGAGTAACAAATTATTTTAAATAACATAAATAACATTTATATAGTTACACATAAAATTTAAGTTTAATATAAAATAGAATTATCATTGTTTAAGTAGAAATGAAAAAAATCTTAGAATTATATAAAAAATATAAAGAAATAATAAACTATCTAATATTTGGAGGGCTAGCAACTGTAGTAAATTTTGTATCATATTATATATTTGCAAGAACTTTAAATGTAGACGAAGTAATTAGTAGTGGACTATCATGGTTCTGCTCAGTACTATTTGCATATGTAACAAATAAATTATTTGTATTTGAAAGTAAAAAGAATACAAAAAAAGAAGTAATTAAAGAAATGGTATCATTCTTTTTAGCAAGAATAGTATCAGGAGCATTATGTGATGTTGGAACATTTGCATTGATGGTAAAAGTATTTAACATAAATGATATAATTGCAAAAATAGTAACACAAGTAATGGTTGTAATTGTAAACTATGTGTTTAGCAAGTTAATAATTTTTAAAAAAGATAAAAAACAAGAATAATCCATATAGGGGCAAGATAAAAGTAGATTTTTCTTTTGAAAATAAAATATTATTTATTTTCACTTTGAGCTCGCGTAACTTAAAGTTTCATATTATTTCCTATACAATAAAAAAGGCTAGATTGTAACAGAAGTGTTACGATTCATAGCCTTTTTAGGTTTCTCTACAATAATAGGCTGAAAATCGTAACCACATCAGTGTTACAATTCACGGCTAAAATAAACCGCCAGCCAAAAGAAGTTGTTATATAATTTTTTTAATTTTCGGCTCAATACATACTTTAGCCCTTCTAAAGATAAAACAAACGAGCCTCTCGCTACATTCTTCGCGCTTCCTCATTTATTTTATCTTAAGAAGGGCTACAAGTATTCCAATCACACAAAAATTAAAAAAATTATATAACAACTTCTTTTGGCAGGCTTCTCTACAGAAATAAGGTCGTGAATTGTAACTACAACAGTATATAAATTAAAGAAATATTAAATAAATGCTTGTACTTTTTTTTATTTAATGGTATTATAAACATGATTAAAAAATGGACGATTAAAGAAGATTTTAAGATATAAAAAACATAGTCCACTTTATAAAAAAGATAATTTAAATAGAAAATAACAAAAAAAGAAAGGAAGTTTACACATGAAAATTTTAATTACAGGAGCAAATGGAATGCTTGCAAAATCAGTAAGAGAAAAATTATCAGAAGGAAATGAGTTAATATGTACTGATGTTAATGAATTAGACATCACAGATGAAACAGCAGTATTAAAAAAAGTAGAGGAAATAAAACCAGAATATATTATAAACTGTGCAGCATATACAGCAGTTGATAAAGCAGAAGATGTATATGATTTAGCAGATAAAATAAATGCAGACGGACCTGGAAATTTAGCAAAAGCAGCAAAAGCAGTTGATGCAGTTCTAATCCATATTAGTACAGATTATGTTTTCAATGGGGATTTAGACATATCAAAATCATATGTAGAAACAGATCAAGTAGGACCAGTAACAGTATATGGAAAAACAAAACTTCATGGAGAAGAAGAAGTACAAAAAAACACAGATAAATTTTATATATTCAGAACAGCATGGCTATATGGAGATGGAAATAATTTTGTAAGAACAATGCTAAAATTAGGAACAACAAAAGATGAAATAAATGTAGTATCAGACCAACATGGAAGCCCTACATATGCAGAAGATTTAGCAAATATAATAAAACAAGCAATAGAAAAGAAAATACCATATGGCATATATCACACAACTAACCAAGGATTTACAACATGGTATGAATTTACAAAAAAAATATTTGAATTAGCAAATATATCATGCAAAGTAAACCCTGTAACAACAGAAAAATACATAGAAATAATGAAAGTTAAACAAGCTAAAAGACCATTTAATTCTAAGCTAAGTAAAGAAAAAATCTTATCACAAGGAGTTGAAATTCCAACTTGGGAAGAAGGATTAAAAAGATATTTAGATATAGAATTAAAAAATAAATAATATAAAACAAAATTAAAGGATTAAATTAAAGCACAAAATAAAAAGTAAAAATATTAGATTAAATGTATAAGCAAAAATCAAAGGATTAAATAAAAAAATAAAATTAAAAGTTAAAAATATTAAATTAAAATGCAAAAGCAAAAAATAAAATCAAAATTTGAGGATTAAATAAAAAAGAATAATAGCTAAAAATATAGATAAATAAATAAGTTAACTACTATTATATTGTAATATTGCAGTCCTAAAATATCAATATATAGTTGTTATAGCAATCCCATACATAAGAAAAAATCAAAAAAGAAAGTCAAAGTATCCATTATAAATTTTCAATCCAAAATTTATAATGATACTTTGATATTTAATAAATATATGAAAGGAAAGAGTAATCATGAAAAATAGAAAAGGAATTATATTAGCAGGAGGAAGTGCAACAAGACTATATCCATTAACTTTAGCAATATCAAAACAAATAATGCCAGTATATGATAAACCAATGATTTATTATCCTTTATCTGTTTTAATGGAAGCAGAAGTAAGAGAAGTTTTAATTATTTCAACACCTAGAGATATAGTTACATTTAAAGCATTACTAGGTGATGGTTCACAATGGGGTATGAAATTTGAATATAAAATTCAAGAAAAACCAAATGGATTAGCAGAAGCATTTATCATTGGAGAAGAATTTATAGGAAATGATAATGTAGTAATGATTTTAGGAGACAATATGTTCTATGGTTCACATCTACCAGAAATACTTAGAAGAGCAAGTTATAGAGAAGATGAATCAACAATTTTTGGATATTATGTAAAAGACCCAAGAGCATATGGAGTTGTAGAAATTGATGAAAATGGTAAAGCAATCTCAATAGAAGAAAAACCAGAAAATCCAAAATCAAATTATGCAGTGCCAGGACTATATTTCTATACAAATGATGTTATAGAAATAGCAAAAAATGTTAAACCATCAGCAAGAGGAGAGCTAGAAATAACAAGCATAAATGACGAATACATGAAAAGAGGAAAGCTAGCAGTAGAAAAACTAGGAAGAGGAATGACATGGTTTGACACAGGAACACATGACGCATTACTAGAAACAGCAAGTTTTGTACAAACGATAGAAAAAAGACAAGGAATGCAAGTATGCTGTCCAGAAGAAATAGCATATAAAAAAGGCTGGATAACAGCAGAAGAACTTTCTAAATTAGCTGAAAAATATATGAAAACTGAATATGGAGTATACTTAAAAGACTTAGCAGAAAATAAATTTGGAGAAGAATAATATCAAATAATCAGAAATAAATTCGTTCTGATTAAGAATAAAAAAAGGAGAAAAAAGTAAAATGGGAAATTTTAGAAAAATTGAAACTTCAATAGAAGGAGTATATGTAATAGAACCAACAGTATTTGGAGACAACAGAGGATATTTCATGGAAACATATAGTGATAAAGAATTTGCAGAAATTGGTTTAAATTATAATTTTGTACAAGACAATCAATCAAAATCAAGAAAAGGAGTATTAAGAGGATTACACTTCCAAAAAGAAAATACACAAGCAAAACTTGTAAGATGTATAAAAGGTGAAGTATTTGATGTAGCAGTTGACTTAAGACCAGGAAGCAAAACATATGGTAAATGGGAAGGTGTAGTACTTTCAGAAGAAAACAAAAAAATGTTTATGATACCAAGAGGATTTGCACATGGATTTTTAGTATTATCAGATGAAGCAGAATTTACATATAAATGTGATGACATATATAATCCAAAAGCAGAAGGTGGATTAGCATGGAATGATAAAGATGTAAACATTGATTGGCCTTTAGGAGATATGAAAGTAGAAGAATTATTAACATCAGAAAAAGACGGAAAATGGCCAACACTTGAAGAATTAAAAGAAACAGACTTATTTCAAAATTTGAAATAATAAATATATTTTTTACTACTATACCAAACAATATAAAATTATAGTTATACAATAAAAATATTTAGTAAAAATAAAAAATATCTATAAAAAGGAGAAAGAAAGATGAGTAATAATATATTAGTAACAGGAGCAGCAGGATTTATAGGAGCAAACTTTGCAGAATATTTTGTAAACAAACATCCAGACTATAATGTAATAGTATTAGACAAATTAACATATGCAGGAAACATGGATAACCTAAAAAAAGTAATGGACAAAATAAAATTTGAAAAAGGAGATATATGTGATTTTGACTTTGTAATGAATTTATTCAAAAAATACGACATAAATGGAGTAATACACTTTGCAGCAGAATCACATGTAGACAACAGCATAAAAAATCCATTTGTATTCACACATACAAATGTAATAGGAACACACACACTATTAGAAGCAGCAAAACAAAATTGGGGAGAAGGAAGTCCAAACAAATTTGTACACATCTCAACAGATGAAGTATATGGTTCTTTAAAAGAAGATGGATATTTTACTGAAAAATCACCAATAAAACCAAGCAGTCCATATTCAGCATCAAAAGCAAGTTCAGATTTAATAGCATTTGCATATAAAGAAACATACAAAATGAATGTAAATGTAACAAACTGTTCTAACAACTATGGACCATATCAACACAATGAAAAACTAATTCCACATATGATTAAACTAGCATTAAACAATGAAAAATTACCTGTATATGGAACAGGAAAAAATATCAGAGACTGGCTATATGTAGAAGACCACTGTGAAGCAATAGACCTAGTATTCCACAAAGGTGTAGCAGGAGAAAGATACAATATAGGAGGACATAACGAAAAAAGAAATATAGAAATAGTAAAACTAATATTACAAAGACTAGGTAAATCAGAAGATTTAATAGAATTTGTAGAAGACAGAAAAGGACATGACTATCGTTATGCAATAGACCCAACAAAAATAAAAAATGAACTAGGATGGTATCCAAAAACAAAATTTGAAGATGGAATTGTAAAAACAATAGACTGGTATTTAGCAAATCCAGAGTGGTTAAAATAAAATATTAAGACTGTAAAGTCTTTAACAAAAAAATCAATAAAAGCTGATTTTTCCACTACAATAAAATAATGATTTTTTTAAAAATCCAGAAGAAAAAGGATGTGTAACTAATGCTCCACCAAAAACAAGAAAAATATTTTAGAAGATTCTTTTATTATGGAATAGATGACAAATATAAAGTTATAGAATATATAATTTATAGAGCAATACAAAAAGTACATGATTCATATGGAAATTTAAATGAATTATATGAATCAGCCAATAAAAAGAATCATAATAAAAAACAAATGAAAAAAATTTTAAAAGAAGCAGCTAAGTATTATAAACATTTTTATCGTTTTGTAGAACTAAATGATAATCCATTAATAAGCACATATCAATCAAAAGATGAAGAAAAAAACATTATGAAAAATCTTGGTGCAGAAATAAATAGTATGATAAATGATGGAGAATTAGAAAAACACAAAATAGGATATTTCTTTACTAGAAATAAAGAAGATGGTACTTTTGTAAGCATAGAAAAAGAAGCCAAATTAGAGAATCTTGATATAGGATGGCCATATATAGTATTTGAATTTTTACAAAAGCTAGAAAAAACACAACAAGAAAATCCAGAATTATACGATTTAGAATGGCTAAAAGTAAAAATGGCAAGAGCAATAACAAGAAGACCACCACATGACGAAGAATTAAAAATAATGATAAATATAAGCAATCAAGACTTGATGTCAAAAAGAAAAAAAGAGCCCAAAAGAGAAGAAGAAGCAAAAAGAAAAGAAGATCCAAAAAGAGAAGAAGAACCAAAAAAAGGAGTGGAACGTTAAATCCACTCCTTTTTGAATGAGAACGTTGAGGACACTCCATTTCGTTCACAGTTCGGACGAAATGGCCTGTCCCTATCATCCGCCTATCAGCACGTTTTTATCAAAAAAACATATAATAAAGTAACGCTATTATAGGAGGATAAAAACGATGTCAAAAAAAATAAAAGGTAAAGAAGTAAAAAAAGCCGAATATACAATAGCATTAGCAGGAAACCCTAATGTTGGGAAATCCACTATATTTAATAGTTTAACTGGAATGCATCAACATACTGGAAATTGGCCAGGAAAAACTGTGGCGAATGCAACAGGAAAAATGGAATATAAAAATAATTATTTTAAAATAGTAGATATACCAGGTACATATTCTATAATGTCAAATTCAGAAGAAGAAGAAATAGCTAGAAATTATATATGTTTTGGAAATCCAGATATTACAATAATAGTTTTAGATGCAACATGCTTAGAAAAAAATTTAAATTTATTATTTCAAATAATGGAAATTACAAAAAATATAATAGTTTGTGTAAATTTATTAGATGAAGCAAAAAAGAAAAAGATAAAAATAGATTTAAAAAAACTACAAGAAATACTAGGAGTACCAGTAGTGGGAACAATTGCACAAAAAAAGAAAACTCTAGAAAATTTAAAAGAATGCATATATAATGTAGCAAAAGGAAAGATAAAATGTAAACCCAATGTAGTAAATTATAATAATTACATAGAAAATCAAATAGCAGAACTAATACCAAAATTAAAAAAAGAGATAAAAGAGGAAGAAAAAGAAAAAATAACCGAAAATATTTTACGTTGGATTTCTTTAAAAATAATAGAAGGAAATGATAAAATTTTAAATAAAATAGAGACTGAATTAAAAATAAATTTAAAAGATATAGAATTATCAAAAAATTTAACAAAAAAGACAGAACTTAAAGAAGAAAAGGACAAAACAGATAAAAAAATTTTAAAACCAATAAAAAAAGAAAAAATTTTAGAAGAGCAAAAAAAATATACAATAAATATATCAAGTAAAAAAAGACTAAAACAAAAACAAAATGAAAAAAACTTAGAAAAACAAAATGAAGAAACCAAACAAATTAAAGATATTATAATAGAAAGTATAATACATAAATCAGAAGAAGTATCAAAAAAAGTTTGTACATACGAAAATGAAAAATATTATAACAAACAATTAAAAATTGATAAAATCCTAACATCTAAAAAATTTGGAATACCAATTATGATAATATTTTTAGCACTAATTTTTTGGATTACAATAATTGGAGCAAATTATCCATCACAAATTCTTTTTAAATTTTTTGGATGGCTACAGGTAAAAATTTCAGAAGGACTTTTATATATAAATTCCCCACTATGGATTATAGATATGTTAGTAAATGGGATATATCAAACACTCACATGGGTTATATCTGTAATGTTACCACCAATGGCTATATTCTTTCCACTTTTTACTTTTTTAGAAGATTTAGGATATCTGCCAAGAATAGCATTTAATATGGATGGATTTTTTAAAAAAGCATGCTGTTCTGGAAAACAGATGATAACCATGTGCATGGGATTTGGCTGTAATGCATGTGGAGTAACAGGATGCAGAATAATAGACTCACCAAGAGAAAGGTTAATTGCAATACTAACAAATAATTTAGTACCATGTAATCGGAAGATTCCCATTTTTAATAACAATATCCACAATATTTATAGCAGGAACAATGCAGGGAATAGGAGCATCTATTTTATCAACACTAATAGTAGTAGCAGTAATTATATTTGGAATCCTAGCTAGTCTAATAATTTCAAAAATATTATCCAAAACAATATTAAAAGGAATGCCATCATCATTTGTACTAGAACTACCACCATATAGAAAGCCACAAGTAGGAAAAATACTAATAAGGTCAATAATGGATAGAACAGTATTTGTATTAGGAAGAGCAATTGTATCAGCAGCACCTGCAGGACTAATAATATGGATATTAGCAAATGTAGGAATAGATGGAACAAGTCTATTAACATTTGTAGCAAACTTTTTTGACCCATTTGCCAAAATAATGGGATTAGATGGATATATTTTAACAGCATTTATACTAGGAATGCCAGCAAATGAAATAGTATTACCAATAATATTGATGAGCTACCTTAAGTCAAATGCATTAGTAGATTTAGAAGATACATTTGTAATTGGAGAAATTTTAAGACAAAATGGATGGACATTACTCACTGCAATAAATGTAATGATATTCACTATATTTCATTTTCCATGTATGACAACATTATTAACAATAAAAAAAGAAACAGGAAGTTTAAAATGGACTGCAATTGCATTTTTAATACCAACAATTTGTGGAATTGCATTATGTATGTTAACCACGGCAATTTTCCGGACGTTAGGGACACACCATTTCATCCGGATTTTCCCATGTTGGTGCTACATGGGAATTTTTAAAATTTCTATAATTATTAGCATAATTTATACAAATTTATCAAGATTATAAATTTCATCTATTATTTTCTTAGATTGTTCTTTAACTTGCAACTTACTAGAAATACTATTTTTATCAATATAAATAGGATTTCCAAAAATCACTTTAACTTTTGTAAAAAACTTAGGGCGCCTAGTTATAAAAACAGGAATAATAGGAACATCACAATTAGCAGAAATAAAAACAGCACCTTTTCTATAATATTTTCCTATATCTTCCTTTTTCTTAATTACCCTACCCTCTGGAAACATCAATAATTTAACATCTTTATCATTATTTTTAAAAATTTCTAATGAATAAGCTAAACTTTTAAAATCAACTTTTTCTCTATTAGTTGGAAAAATATTATATTTTGTAAATAACCATTTCAAAAATTTATTTTTAAATAGCTCAGACTTAGCCATTATAAATAGGTTATCAAATTTAGCATATATAAAAGTAGGGTCAAAAACATTTGAATGATTAGGGCAAATTATACATCTTTTTATATTTTCTATTTTTTCAAAATTTATATATTCTACTTTATATAAAATTTTACAAAAAATTAAATTAACTACACTTTTCATAAAATTCATTATTTATCACCAAATAATATTTTACTATAATAAGCAGAAATTTTCAATAATTGACTTTTATTATTTGAAACACTTAAGTCAATTAAAAAAATTATATAGCAACTTCTGTTGAGAGGGGAAGCAGTTTATTACAAACTGTCAATTGTAAGAAAAGTAGCGAAGCTACATATCAGGGCTCACGTAGTTCCTTTTAAAGGTAACATTTCTTGTTGTATACGGAAAAATCCAATTAGGGTCAAAATAAAATCCATATAGGGTCAAGATAAAAGTCGATTTTTTCTATACAATAACAAAAGGAAGAACTTTCTAAGGTTCTTCCTTCAATTTTCTAAAAACTACCATTCTTTTTTACGATTTACTAACTCTGAAACATATCCCATTAAGCAATAAGGAGCAAGAATAAAAGAATACAACAAAACATATACAATAAATGCTAATATACTTCTTCGTTCCAATTTACAATCAATTTCCTTTAACATGTTTTTACGTCTTATCTCAATCAATAAGCAAAGCAGTAATTCAAAAGGAATTACAAGTAAAGATATCCAACCAATTAGTAATGGGTTTCCTAAAGCCAATAATATTAGTCCAAGTGGTACAAATATAAGAAGTGCTAAATCTATAAATGGAAAGAAAAGATTAAAAAACATTAAGAACCTAGATTTTGCACAGAGTTTTTTAGAGCTAAATACAGGTGCTTTTTTAAAGGCCTCAATCATACCTCTAGCCCATCTTTTTCTTTGTTTACCTAAAGATCTAAATTTTTCTGGAACCTCAGTATATGCAATTGCATTTTTTGCAAAATTAGTTTCATATCCTTTACTTAATAATTGCCAAGTCAGAACAATATCTTCTCCAACACAGTTTTTCCATCCACCAATTTCTTTTAATAATTTAGTTTTATAAGCACTAAAAGCACCTTGAGCAACTAGTGTTGAATTATAATTTCCTTGAAGAAGTTTTACTCCAAAAATACCTAAAGTATAGTCCCACTCTTGTAATTTTGTAATAAAACTTTTTTTAGCATTCTTAACAAATAAACATCCTGCAGTAGCCGCAGTTTTTTTATCAGAATTTGTTAATTTTTTCATAATATTTCTTACTGCTAAAGGATGCAAAACAGTATCACCATCTATTGTAATAGTATAATCTGTTTTTACATTTTTAAGTCCTTCATTAAGGGCAGTTGCCTTTCCATTATGCTCCAATTTTATAATTTTTGAATTTGAGTTAAGGGGTATTGTTTTTAGTAGTTCCAATGTTCCATCTGTAGAACCATCATCTATAATATTTATACAAATATTTCCCGAATATTTTTGCCTTTGAATAGATTCTAGAGTATCTCTTATTGATTCTTTTGCATTATACACAGGTATTAAAATAGTAACATCTTCCTCTTTTTTTGTGCAGGATTTATTTTCTTTCTTCTTAAATAATAAACTAATAAATGAAAATACATAATTAAATCCTGGAATTAGAGCTATAAATGTTACTAAATAAATCGCTAGGAAATATCCAAAATAACACGCTATATCGTTAATCCAATTAATATTTATGAATATTGAACAGATGAGGCATACTAATGCAAACATAATTGATATTAAAAACATTATTATCACCTCATAATATCATATGAAAAATGTAGAAAAATGGTGTAAAGTGTCAATTTATATCTAAAATGAATATGATAAATTGAGGTAATAGGGTTGAAAGATAATTAGAAAATTTAGCTAAGAAAAATTTGAATTTTTTCAACCTCTAAACTCGTATCTTGTGAAAGGGAATGAAAATAAAAATGAATATAAAAAAGATAATTATAATTGTATTTTTAATAATAATTGTAATTAGTGGATTATATATTTTCAAACAAATTAAGTATAGTAAAAGAGCTAATGTAAAAGTTCCAGTATTACTATATCACAATTTTGTAACAACAGTTCCTGAAAGTGATCCAGATAATTTTAACTATATAAATACTCCACAAAGTTTTGAAGAAAATATAAAAACTTTACTAAAAAATGGATATACAATAATATCAATTAAAGAATTAGCAGATTGTGACCAAGGAAAAATGCAACTTCCAAGCAAGCCAATAATATTAACTTTGGATGATGGGTATTACAGTAATTACGAATATATCTATCCAATTTTAAAAAAGTATAATGCAAAGGCATCTATTTTTATAATAACTAATAAAATAGGGCAGGAGATTGATGGAATAAAATATTTAAGTTGGGAACAATGCTTAGAAATGCAAAACAGTGGTCTGGTAGAAATATTCAGTCATAGCAAAAAGCATGTATTTTATAACAAACTACCTGTTAGAGAACTTCGTGACTATGTAAAAGAATCATATATACTAATAGAAGAACATTTAGGAAAACAAGATTTAAAAGTGAACGTTAGGGACACTCCATTTCGTTCACATGCTTAGTATTAAAGCTTTCCGCCTATATAAATTACACTAAAATTGCAAATGTGAACGAAATGGAGTGTCCCTAACGTTCACAAAAAAAACAAAAAAATTTTTACAAAAATCGACATTTATTTATTTTTTGTGATATAATCATCAAAGAAAAAAACAAAAGAGGAGATGAAAAAAATGGCTAACAACCAGTATGAAAAAGAAGATATTAATATAGTAAAACTATATGGAAAACAAGCCACTTTATCAAAACAAGATTTTTTATCAACATACAAAGTAAGTGAAAAGGGATTAAGCTCAAAACATGCTGAATTCAATTTAAACAAATATGGCTCAAACGAAATCAAGCAAGCAAAACCAAGAAAATGGTACCACTATTTTTTTGAAAGTTTATTTACACCATTTAACTGTATTTTAATAGGAATAGCTTTCATTCTATATTATACAGATGTATATTTACCAGAAACTCCAAATTATAGTAGTATCATAGTAATTACAATACTAGTAATAGTAAGTACACTTTTAGATTTCGTAGAAGAATATCGTTCAAATAGAGCAGCAGAA
>CAJFJM010000019.1 GCA_904384245.1 uncultured Clostridia bacterium | reverse complement strand
AAAATTAATAAAAATTTTAATATTAAATTTTCGTTACAAAACTATTACTATGGGTGGATTTGATAGAATTTTACATTAAAAACCATTATCTAGTAACATTTTATCTAAAAATATCTTATAAACAACTTGATTTCTAATAAAAATATTGATAAAATAATTCTATAAATATTCTTTAAGTATCCTACTTAAAGAATATTAAAATCTAAAATTTTATATCATTATATACAAAAAAGCTTAAGATTCAATTCTTAAGCTTTTTATAATAAAAATATTTACATAATCACACTATTTTTAAAAATATTTCAAGGTCCGTCCCCAAAATCCATCCTAGGAGGGATTTTAAGGACCGTCCCTCAATCCCTATTGTAATATTGCTTTCATTTTGCTGATGATATAGTGGCTTCCTCCACTACTGTTGTTTTGAGTGTTTTCTACCATTCCTACCATCAATAAATCTCCTTGACTGCGTCCTATTGTGAAACAGTTAAACCATCCTAATGTTCCACTTTCTGTGTCTTCATTTGATGTTTTTAACTCTGCTGTTCCTGTTTTTCCGGCTATAGTTAGTCCGTTTATTTTCATATCATTTGCAGTTCCTGTCTCTACTACTTGGATTAAATCATTTTTTACTGTTTCTGCTGCTTCTTCTGTAAATACATTTTCTTTGTATATTTCTGTTTCTCCATTGTTGTATTCTATATATGGTTTTACCATACTTCCTCCATTTGCAAATGCTGAATATATTGATGCCATGTGAATTGGATTTACTAATAAGTCTCCTTGTCCATATCCTGTGTCTGCTAATTTTATTTCTGTACTAATTTCTCCGTCTTCTGATGAACTATATTGTGATTTTGCAAGTGTTAATGGGAAGTCTAAACTTTCATTAAATCCTATATTTTTTAAATTTTGTGTAAATGTATCTGCTCCCATTTGCAATACTGTTTGTGCAAAAAATATATTATCTGAATATAATAATGCATTTGCTACATTTTTTGCTCCGCTATATGGTGTTAATGTTGTTACATTATAATCTCCCCAACTTGAATCTTTTTGCCAACTTGTTCCTGAATATTGAACTGTTGAATCTGGAGTTATTGTTCCTGTTGATAATGCTATTGCTGCTGTTATTGATTTAAATGTTGAACCTGGACAATATTTTTGTGTAAATCTATTAAATAGTGGTTTACTTGCATCATTATTTAAAGTATTCCATTCATCTGTTGAAAGTCCAAGTACAAAATCATTTGAATCATATGTTGGTGTACTAACTGCTGCTAATATTTCTCCTGTATTTGGCTCCATTACCACCCATAGTCCTTTATCATTTTTCATTTGCTCATATATTTCTTTTTGCAGATTACTGTCTATTGTTAATTTAATATCTTCTCCATCTTTTTTGTCTTGTTTTGCTAATGTTTTTAATTTATTACCTTCTTCATCTTGTATATATATTTCTGTTCCATCTATTCCTCTTAATCTATCTTCATATGCTGCTTCTAATCCTGACTTTCCAATTAAACTTGTTGAACTATATCCTTTTCCTGCATTTTGCTCTAACTCTTCTGCATTTATTGTTTGTACATATCCAATTAAATGTGATGCTTCATTTCCTAATGGATATACTCTTGCAGAAGTAGAATTTATTTGGATTCCTGATATTTGTAATAATTGATTTTTTAGTTCTGTTTCTGATGTTGAAACTTTTTTTATTGGTACAAAAGTATCGTCTGAAACCCATGATTGTGATAATTGATTATTTATATATTCTACAGATACTCCTGTTAATTCTGATATTTTTTGTAAATCTTGTTCTTTATTTTCACTTAATTTTCCTGGTACTATTCCTATTGAAGAGATACTACCATTTTCTGCTAATTTGTCTCCATTTCTATCTAGAATTTCTCCTCTTGTAGATTCAATTGTAGATACTCGTACTTTATCTGTGTCTCTTAATTCTGGAAATATCATTGCTGATGACCACTCTATCTTATATTCTTTATCTTCTATAACTAAATTAGCTGTATTTTCAAATGATATATTTCCTGCTGATGTTGACATATTTTCGTTATATGTGATTTTTGCTGTTTTCCCTTCTTTTTCTTGACTTTGAATTTGTACTTCTATATTTACTGCATCAATTCCTTCATATATATTTTTATTTCTTGCTACAAAATCTTCTTTTGAAATTTCAGCTTTAGATTGTGTAGATATATATGAATATAGCTCATCATATTTTTTTTCATTCAATAGTGAAATATAATTTGTAAATACTTGCTCTGCTGTTTCTTTAGGTTGATTTAAATATATAACTCCTCCTACTATTGCTATTACTAATATAATAATTATTATTAGTGCAATTATTAGTCCCTTTTTACCTTTCATTTTTAATTCTCCTTTCTTTTAATTTATATTTTTATAAAATTATTAAATATACATATATTTGAAGTTTTATATTTATATAGGAATTTATTTTAATAAATCAAAAATATATATTGTTCTAAAAAATAAGTTATATTTATTGTAAGAAAAATAAATTTCTTAATATTCATCACAATTTTTATAATGAACTTTACTAATTCCACATAAAATATTAAATAAAAATTTTAGTATAAATATAGAATCTTTTATTATTCATAAACATTATTTCCATTATCTTATAATGATACCTAATAAATTTGACAACTCTAATGCTTGATATTCATTTACTATCATTCCTTTTAAGTCATTTATATCTACAGTTATACCACTTATATTACAAGTAGTAAAATCAATTTTATTAAGTTTAGTTTTAAAAAATTGTGATTTTTGAAAATTTACATTATTTAGTATTAGCTGATTTAAATTACTTTGGTTTATACTTACTACTTGAAAATTGCTATTTTCTATTTTTAAATTTTTACATTTTGTATTTGATAAATTTGCATATTCAAAAATTGATTCTATTATTTCTGTATCATAAATTATACTTTCTGTTAAATTACTTCCTATAAATTTACAATTCTTTATTTTTGTTTTTATAAAAGATGTTTCTGAAAAGTCACAATTAGAAAAATCACAGTTTTCGAAAATTACATTTGTAAATTCTGCTTTATTAAAATTTGAATTTTGACAAATACAATTTTTAAATATAACATTTGAAAATTCAATATTATATGAATCTAGTTCATTATCAATATATTCAATAAATTCTACATTTTTTATATCTTCTTCATTTATTCTAGCATTATTTACTCTTTCTGCTATATTTTTGCTAGTTTCTAATATCTCATTTTTTAAATATTTTATCATTTTTATATTATCCTTACTATAATATTTTTTTAATAATTTTATTTAGTTTTTTATAGCAATAATAAAATTATAATTTTAATTGATTCTTATAGCAATAATATAATTATTAACTTTAATCGATTTTTTATTGTAACAATAAAACTATAATTTCTAACAGCTATACTTTAGAAAATTTTAGGAATAAATATTATTAAACCAATAATTGCTGATATTATTGCAGATACCAAAACTGCCCCTGCTGCTACATCTTTGGCAATTTTAGCTTTTTCATTTATCTCTGGCATTGCTATATCTACAGTTTGTTCTAGTGCTGTATTAACTAATTCTAAGGATATTACAAGTCCTATTAAAATTAAGCATATTAACCATTCCATTGTACTTATTTTTAATATAATACCAGCTATTATTACACATAAAGCTATTATAAAATGAATTTTCATATTCTGTTCTTTTTTTAATGCTGTAATTATACCTCTAAAAGCATATTTGAAGCTATTTATTAGTTTTTTTCGCTTACTTTGCATATTTTTTCTTCCTTTTCTATTATTTTAAATTTTTTAATTTTTTTATTTTTTAAATTTTTATTTCTTGATTTTTATTTTTTTAATTTCTATTTTTTAAATTTTTAACTTTTTACTTTTTAGTTTTTTTACTTTTTAGTTTTTTCTTCTCTTTTATTTCAGTATAAACTTTTGTTATTTTATTTTTTAAATTTTTAAAACATCTATCAAATGTATAAAAATTCAATTCTTTTTCTAAATAATAATATATTTTTACTCTTTGTGAAAAACTCATATATAATATCCATATTACTATATATAAAATATTATATAATAAATATCGAATTTCTGTCCAATAATTTGTTAAATTTATTTCTATTCCTTGTATTTGCCAATTTAGTATAACACCTACTATTAAGGAAATTATTGTGATTATTCCATTTACAATTAGTCCTATTTTTATATGTTTAACACTTTGTGGCTTTCTTATAAGAATTCTTATTGCTATATAAAGATTTAATAATAGTGCAATAATATTTATTACTAATAAAATTACTTTATATGCTATGAGAACATTCAAACTAGTTATATTTATAATATCTGTTATTCCCATATATATTTGATATAACATCAATATCCATAATAAACTTAATGTTCCACCAAATTTCAGATAGCTTTTTATTTCTTTATTTGTTATAGTTTCATCTATTTTCTTTTCATCTTTACTTCTTATTGCCATTATTACTAATATTATTATGATTATAATCGCTAACATCATTTTAGTTATTCTATTTGCTTCTTCTTGATAACTATTATCTCTTGGTAAACTTTCAAATTTTACTTGTTCTATAAATTCTTTTTCATTTTGGTCAATTTCTGTATTATAATATCTTATTCCAATTGTAACTAATTTTTGGTTCATAATAGTATAATAAGTTGAAAGTTTTGTTGGTATATCACCTATATTGCCTTCAGATGTAATATGAAAATATACATTTCCATTTTCTGTTTTATAGATTTCTTTTGTTTTTATTTCAATTTGTGTTTGTTTAGCTTGATCTGTTATAGATTCTATAAAACTTGAATAATATGTATTTAAATCTTCTTCTGTAAATTGATTTAAATCTGGCATTGTTAAATATACTTTGTTATCTGACACAACAACTAATATTTCTTTTTGTGCTTCTTCTCCTAATTTATCTACTGCATCTAAAACAATTCCACTATTTTTTAAAGTTTCTAGATATTCTTCTTTATTTTCATATTCACTTAATATTTCTGAATTATTCTCTAAAGATGTTACAATTTCAATCATATTAGAATCTATTGGAACATACATTCCTGGATTTTCTAATGTATATGTTGTTATATTTTGATTTTCTGCATTATCTCCTTCTAATTGTACAGCTGTTGCATTTTGGCTTTCTGTTTTATTCTCTTCTATTTGTATAGCTGTTATATTTTGATTCTCTACAGATATCTCTTCAGCTTGAACTTCTGTTATATTTACACAGAACAATATAATCATCAATATTATTATTGTTATTTTTTTCGACATAATTCTCCCTTTCCTCGTTTTTTCTATTCATTTTTAATATAATCCTTCTTATATTCTAACTACATAACAAAAAATAATATACAGAAAAATTGTAAAATACTACCTAATAATATAAACATATGGAATATTGAATGCATCCACTTATGTTTTTTTCCAAGTCCATACAAAATTGCTCCTACAGAATATGCCACTCCTCCTGCTGCTAATAATGCTAATCCTATATTTCCCAATAATACTGGCAATAAATTTGCTGTAAATAATATGCACCAACCCATTCCTAAATAGCAAATCATAGAAAACACTCTGAATTTTTTTATATCTATTGAATTTAATACTATTCCTAATATTGCCATTGCCCAAATTACTCCAAATATTGTCCATCCGAAGAGCTGTATTATATTCTCTAAAACTACATAATGCAAATGGTGTATATGAACCTGCTATAAGCAAAAATATTGAACAATGGTCTAATACTTGAAATACTTTTTTAGAATACCTTTTAGGGCTTAAACCATGATATATACTAGACATTGTATATAACAATATCATTGTAAAACCATAAATCGCTCCACTTACAACTCCATAACCATTCCCATGTATTGCTGCAAATACTACACATAATGTAGTTGCTACTATTCCAAGTACTGCTCCTACTATATGTGATGTCATATTAAAAATTTCTTCACCTTTAGAATATATTGGCAATATTCTATCTTTCAATTTTGTTCTTTGCATTTATTTCCTTCTTTCTTTATTTTTCGTTTACTTTAAACTTTTTATAGCCTTATAAATATATTATTATTTCATATTATAAAAATATTATAAAACTTAAATCTACATACTAACCCATATAGATGTTGATTTTTCATTTACTTTAAATTCTCCATAGCCTTCTGAATCTATCATTATTTCATCTTGACAATTGCTTAATGCATCAATATATTTTTCTCCTGCATGATTTATCCCAACATACATCTTTTTTTGACCTTTACCTTTATTTGTTATTATTACAGCTAAACCTGATGATAAATGTTCATCATCTCCTTCTAATGTCCAGCCTATATAATTTGGATTATCAAAATAATCATGTTGAATGCCATAAGCTTTTTCTTTTCTTAATTCTATCATTGTTTTTATATATTTTACATGTGGTATTTTGTCATGTTCTATTCCAAAATAATCTCCATAAAAAACACATGGATATCCATCACTTCTTAAAAGAATAAGACTATATGCTGCTTGTTTAAACCACGCTTCTACAAAACTTGCCAAACTCTGTCCTGGTTGTGTATCATGGTTGTCTACAAAAGTTACTGCTTTTGCAGGATTTTCTTTTATTAAAGTATGTTCAAATATTTTTGATAAATCATAATTAAAATCTTTTGATGCATTATATAAATTATAATGTAAAGGAACATCAAATAATGATATTTTTCCTTCTGTTTCAGTTATATATCTATGTAATTTAGAAACATCTCCTGACCAATATTCACCAACTGCAAATAATTCATCTTTAGATACATCTCTCATATTTTGTATCCAATTTTTATAAAAATCTGCACTTATATGTTTTACAGCATCTAGTCTAAAACCATCTATTCCTGTTGTTTCTACATACCATTTGCCCCATTTATTTAGTTCTTCTACTACTTCAGGATTTTTAAAATCAATATCTGCTCCCATTAAATAGTCATAATTACCAAATTCTTCATCAACTGCATCGCTCCAATTTTTATCTTTAAACTTAAAAATTGCATGCTCTTTTGTACTATCATTGTAATCAATACCATCAAAATGAGTCCAATTCCAATCAAAATCAGAATACTTACCTTTTCTACCTGGAAAAGTAAATTTTGTCGCAACTTTTACAGTTTCTTGGTTAGAAATTGCCAAATTATGATTACCCCAATCAACCTTTGTAGCAGGAATAGTTTGAAGCATATCTGCTCCCATTTTATGATTAAGCACAATATCTGCATATGCTTCAATACCAGCTTGATTTAAAGCTGTAATACAATCTAAATATTCTTGCTTAGAACCATATTTAGTCTTTACTGTCCCTTTTTGATCAAATTCTCCTAAATCATATAAATCATAAACTCCATATCCAACCTCATCTTTACCACCAATACCTTTAAAAGCAGGTGGCAACCATACAGCCGTAATACCAATATCTGCTAAATGCTCTGCATTTTTTGATATATCATTCCATAAATTTTGTTTACAATCTAAATACCACTCAAAATATTGCATAATAATTCCATTTAATTTTCTCATATCTTGCCTCTTTCTTTAGTTTTTGATATTATATCACTTGTATAAATATATTTCTAGTAGTATAATAGAAAAAGTTGTTTTAAAGAAAGGTGTGACATTTATGAATTTTATTTATGAAAGAAAAATAAACTATTACGAAACAGACAGAATGGGCATTGTACATCATTCTAACTACATTAGATTTTTAGAAGAAGCCAGATGTGCCTTTTTAGATAATGTAGACATGCCATATTCTTTATTAGAAAATAATGGGATTATGATACCTGTTCTTGGTGTTCAATGTGATTTTAAGCATCATGTAACTTTTAATGATACTATTTTTATTGATGTTTCTATTAAAAATTTCAATGGTGTTAGACTAACAATGCAATATAATATTAAAGATAAAAAAACAGGAGAAGAAGTTTTAATTGGCGAAACCAAACATTGCTTTACAGATAAAAATTTAAAGCCAATAAATTTAAAAAAACATTTTTGTGAATTTTATGAGAAATTTAATAGTTTATTATAATTATATATTATATTACAACCATATATTGCAAATTATATATTATAACTGTAAAACAAATATACTATATAATTACTATTCACCATCTTATTTCCTATAGAGCCGTCTCAACTAATTTATATTATTTGAGACGGCTTATTCAAACCATACATCATAAAAAAATACATTGTAAAAAAATGGTCAATTGGAATTTGTCCTCAATTGACCATTTTTTTATCATTTTCTTATTACATTGCTTTTTTATATAGTGCTATAAAATCTTCTTTGTTTGTTTCTCTTGGATTTCCTGGTTTACATGGATCTTCCATTGCTTTTTCTGAAAGCATTTCTATATCTTCTAGTTTTGCCCCATAGTCTGAGATTGTTTGTGTTATTCCAACAGATTCTCCTAAGTCTCTTACTTTTTCTACTAATGTTTTTATTAGTTCTTCTTTTGTATATTTTTCTGCTGGATATCCTAATTCTTTTAATATATCACGATATCTTTCATAACATACTTCTCCATTATATTCTAACACTGTTGGAAGTAACATTGCATTTGCTATTCCATGTGGTGTGTCATACACTGCTCCTAATTGATGTGCCATTGAATGGCAAATCCCTAATCCTACATTTGAGAATCCCATTCCTGCTATATATTGTGCCATTCCCATTGCATTTATTGCTTTTTGATCTTTGTCATTTACTGCTGATTCTAAATTTGCAAATATCATTTTTATTGCTTTTAAATGGAACATGTCTGATATTTCATTATGTGCTAAAGTAATATATCCTTCTAATGCATGTGTTAAAGCATCCATTCCTGTGGCAGCAGCTAATGATTTTGGCATTGATGCCATTAACTCTGAATCTACTATTGCTACTATTGGAATATCATTTGGGTCTACACATACCATTTTAATTTTTCTTTCTTCATCTGTTATAACATAATTTATTGTTACTTCTGCTGCTGTTCCTGCTGTTGTTGGTAATGCTATAATTGGCATACCACGATTTACTGTGTTAGATGCTCCATTTAATGATCTAATATCACTTCTATCTGGATTTGTCATTACAATTGATATTCCTTTTGCTGTATCTATACTTGAACCACCACCTACTGCAACTATTACATCTGCTCCAGAATTTTTACATGCTGAAACACCATCAGTTACATTTTGTATACTAGGATTTGGTTTTATTTCATCATATAAGCTATATTCTATATTAGCTTCTTTTAATATATTTTCTACTTTTGCTGTAACTCCTGCTTCTACTAATGATTTATCACTTACTAAAAATACTTTTTTAAAATTTCTCTTTTTTATTTCTTCTGGTAAAACATCTCTTGCTTTTTCTCCAAAATATGATGTTTCATTTAAGACAAATTTTATTGCCATTATTTTTTACCTCCTTATTTTATAAATTATCTCCATCTGAATATCCTTCAGGGATTTCAAATAATGAATCATCTACATTATATTCTATATTTATTTCTAGTAATTCCTCTTTGTCTCCAACAATTGTTTTTATATATTTTAAATCATCTCCAGAATAGTAAAATCTTGTAATAGCTTCATCACTATTATCTGTATATAAATTTGAATCAATTAAAAATTCTTGAATTCCTTTAAATTCTTCATATTTATAACTCTTTTCATTTATATCTTCTTTTCCTTCTGTATATGTCATTCCTTCTATTCTAGAAAATGCATCTGTTATTTCATGCAATATTTCATCATTATTTTGATATTTATAATATCTTTCTGTACTTTTATTTAAAAGATATAAATCCCCTTCGTTTACAACATAATAAGTTTTCTTTCCGTTAAAAGTTTCTTCTTCATATGCTCTGTCTCCACTTTTTGCAATTGTAACTTGGTTTTCATCATTTACTTTTCTTGTAAATTGATATTTTTCACTTTCTTTTAATTGATTATATATTTTTATTGTTTTTGACTCTTGAACAGAATTTCCTACATCTCCTGACTCAGAATTATTTGCTCTTGAAACAAAAAAACATATCAAACCTATTACTATTAAAAGAACTATTACGCTAATCGCTATTATAATTATTGTTTTCTTTTTCATATTTTACTTTCCCTTCATTAGATTTATTGTTACTGTCCAATACTGAACAGTAACAATCTATAATATATTTTTCAATACTATTGTTTTTACTCTTGACATTTCTTGTAATGTAGTTAATACACCTTCATTTCCTATTCCTGAATGTTTCCATCCTCCAAATGGCATTTCAAATGAACGATAGAAGCTTGCTCCATTGACGATAGCTCCTCCACATTCTAATCTATCTGCAATTTTCATTGCTCTTGAATAGTCTTTAGAGATTACACATCCACATAACCCATATGAAGATTGGTTTGCAATTTCTATTGCTTCTTCTACATCATCAAATCCAATTACTGATATTACTGGTCCAAATATTTCCATGTCTTTGCTGGCTTCCATATCTTTTGTTACATTGTCTAATATTGTTGGATAATAATATGCATCTTCTCTTTTTCCTCCACAAACAATGCTAGCACCTTCTGCTACCATTTGATTTACTTGGTCTTCAATTCTTTTTGCTGCATTTATATTTATCATTGGTCCCATATCTGTATCTTCTTGCATTGGATCTCCAACTTTTAAATTGCTAATTACTTCTTTCATTCTATCTATAAATTCTTGTTTTCTTGAATTATGGATTAAGAAACGTTTACTTGCACAACATACTTGTCCACCATTATATAATCTTCCCCAAATTGTTTCTTTTACTGCTAAGTCCATATCTCCATCTTCTAAGAATATGAATGCATCATTTCCACCAAGTTCTAGCATTACATGTGTTAAATTTTTTGATGCTGTTCCCATTGTTTGAATTCCAGCAGCTGTTCCTCCTGTTAATGATACTAAGTGAACTCCTGGATGTCTTGCTAATGCTTGTCCAGCTTTTGGTCCATCACCTGTTAATATTTGAATACATCCTGCTGGTACTCCTGCTTCTATCATAAGTTTTACATATTCTATAAGTGTTAATGGGTTATAATTTGATGGTTTTACTATTATACTATTTCCCATCATAAGTGCTGGTGGTACTTTTTGGCAGAATAAATCACTTGGAAAATTAAATGGTATTATTGCTGCAATTACACCAATTGGATATCTTTTTGTAATTTGCATTGTTGTTTCTTGTCCTGCTTCTGTTCCTGCTGGAATACTTTCTCCATATAAATGTTTTGCTCTTTCAATAAAACCTCTAACACCTATACGTACATTTGCAACTTCTCCTCTTGCTTCACGTATTGGTTTACCTGTTTCGTTTGATAAAAGAGTTGCTAATCTTTCTTTATTTTCTTCTACCAAATCAACAAATTTATATAAAATATCTGCTCTATCATATATTGATACTTTTTCCCATTTTTTCTGTTCTTGAACAGCAACCTTTACAGCTTCATCTACATCACTATCTGTAACATTTGGAACTGTATCTATTAACTCTTGAGTTGCTGGATTAACAACTTCTATAACTGCACCATCTGATGCATCTTTCCATTCATAACCGATTAAGTTTTTCATACTTGCTTCCTCCTTTTTTTGTACATTTTTACATACCATCATTTGTGCTTCTCCACTTTTTGTTCTATATGTTTCTAATGTACATTCATATTTATTTTCTTGAGTTTGTGGTTTTTCCCCTTCTCTTCATTTAGCAAAGGCTGTGAATGAAAGCATTAGTCCTCCTGTTGTATTTGCTCCATGGTCTTTTACTCCATATTCACCAAATGTAAATACAGTAATAAATGGAACTCCTTTTGCTTCTTTTTTCAATTGTTTAGCAACTTCATCTATTCTATCTCCAATTCCTAATCTTCTTCCTCCACAGTGAACTAAAAGATATGCTCCTGCATCTTCTCCTAACATTTTATTTGTTTCTTTTAATGTTTTTCCTGTAGAATTTATAAGTTCATCAACTGATGCTTCCATTTGGATTACTGCAGTATTTACTGCTAAATTTGCTCCTATATTCATAGAACCATCTTTGTTTCCATACATTGGATGACGGATTGCTATTAAATCTCCTAATCTATCTTTTACACCTAATGGTGCTGTAATCGTTGCAACTAATAAATTATTTCCTTCTAGGTCTTTCATTTTCTTACCTGTCCATGTTGAATATTTCTTTATTGCAGAAACTCCATCAATTTCCATCAATGTTCTTTTACCTTTTATTTTTGTTATAACTCCTGAATTTGTTGTTTCATGATATGCTCCTGTAAATACATTTGCCATTTTCTTATCTGTATAGAAAAATGCAACTGCAACGCCATCACTAAATACTTTATCATTTGTATAAATGCTCCATTTTCCTTCTACAGTATTATCTGCTGCACTTCCTCCAAATACAGGAACTCTTCCTATAACATCTTCAATACCTTTAATATAAAATTCTTCTTCTGCTGGTGATGCTACCATATAAAAATATGCTGGTGCATCAGTTCTACCTGCTTTTTGCATAGCTTCTTTAGCAACTCTTCTTCCTGTTTCTCTTGGGTCATCTCCTCTAGGTGAGCTTGCAACTCCAACATTCATATCTGGATCTCCCAATGCCATAATTCCTGTAAATCCATTTTCTGATGAAATAAATCCTTCTGGAACAATAATTCCTGCACTTGAAGTACATCCAATTATTGGTGCTGTTCCCAATTCAGCTTTTGCTCCCTCTAGCACTTTTTCCACATTACAATCTACTGATGTATATAGAAAAGCAACTTTTGTCTGGATTAAGTCCACAACAGCCTTTGCTGCTGACTCCTTTCCTTGTGTATAACTATCTACATTTGTGCTCCATCCAACGTTTGATTTTAACATAACGATTCCTCCTTCGTATTTTAATATATCCAAATTATATCAATAATATTTAAATGTAACAAGAAAAATTCACAAAATGTAATATAAATGTAATAATCAATTCGGATGATAGGGACACTCCATTTTGTCCGGGAACGTTAGGTGAACATTGGGAACATTGGGGACACTCCATTTCGTTCTTTTTTTTGCCTTTAGATGTTTTACAAAACCCAATACACATCCACTTTCAATTTCTCAAAGTAGTTTCCACAGGTTAATTATTATTTTTTTATTTAAAATACCGACAGTTCCCCAAGACCCGCGTTAGCTTGAAAACCGTACCTAGACCCCATGCGTGAGCAACCAATTAGGTTTTCAAACGACCCTGCTATGGAGTGTTTTTAAATAAAAAAATAATAATTAACCTGTGGAAACGGCCTCACACCAAGCAATCCAAAAATCCCCTAAAACATCTAAAAGCAAAAAAAAACGAAATGGAGTGTCCCCAATGTTCATCTAACGTTCCCGGACAAAATGGAGTGTCCCTAACGTCCGAAAAAAAACTGAACATTCAAGGAATCTTCCTCAAATGTTCAGTTTTTTCATGATTTAATCTCCTAAATTTATTCCAATACTTCTTGCAGTTTTTACTAAATCATCATCCATTGTTACTTTTCTTTGATTACTTTCTTTTGTATTTCCAGAAACAGCTCCTATAGTTTTATTGTTTCCTACTACATCTTCTAATGTTACATAATCTAATTTTCCGTTTTTTATTACTGTTAATGTTCCAAATTTTCCTTCCATAGCTAGTTGCATTGCTTTTGCTCCATATTTTGTTGATAATACTCTATCAAATGCTGTTGGTGTTCCTCCTCTTTGCATATATCCTAATGTAGTATTTCTTGCTTCTAATCCTGTTAATTCTTCAAGTTGTTTTGCTACTTTTGGTCCTACTCCACCTAATTTAGTATTGTCTACACCTTTACCATTATCTCTTGTTCCTTCTACTGTTAGAGTTCCTCCTTTTGGCATTGCTCCTTCTGATACTACGATAACACTAAAGTTCTTTCCTCTTTTTTGTCTATTTTTTATTTTTTCTGCAACTTTTTCTATATCATATGGAATTTCTGGTATTAAAGCTGCATCTGCACCTCCTGCTATTGCTGCTTCTAATGCTATCCATCCTGCATATCTTCCCATTACTTCTAATACCATTATTCTATGATGTGTTTCACCTGTTGTATGTAATCTGTCAATTGCTTCCATTGCTACTGAAACTGCTGTGTTATATCCAAATGTTATTTCTGTACATGCTACATCATTATCAATTGTTTTTGGAACTCCTATTACATTTAAACCTTTTAATGTAAAATCTCTTGCTGATTTTTGTGTTCCATCTCCTCCTAGTGTAAATATACAATCAAATCCATCTTTTTTTACATTTTCTACACATATATCTGATAAATCTTTATATTCTACTTCTCCATTTTCATTTATTACTTTATAATTAAATACATTTGCATTTGTTGATGAACCAATTATTGAACCACCTTTTGGTAATATTCCTTCTGCATTTCCATTTTCTGCTGTACTTAATAATACATATTCATTTTTTAGTAATCCATTATATCCATCAATAAATCCATAGCATTCTACTCCGCTATTTTCTGCTGTTTTTACAATTCCTCTAATTACTGCATTAAATCCTGCTACATCTCCTCCATTAGCTAAAATAGCTACCTTTTTTAACATACCAAATTCCTCCCTTTTATATAGCTTGTACTATTTTTTATATTTATTTTTACAAGCGATTAAAAAAGACTTGCTATAGATGTAATAATATATAGACTAAAAAACTTGCTAAGTCTTTTTGTTTATCTTTTTTTGACTAAAAAAGAATCACTCTTTAATTATATCAGTAAATTCGAAAAATACAAGAGTTTTTTTCATTTTTATTTTCATTTTTTCATTATTATTTTAATTTTTGTAGGTGTATTTTTATTATATATAAATTATACACCCCAATTCATTCTTCCAAACGAATTATAAGTACCATATGGATTATTAGGATTATATGGATTTTCTGCAATACTTACAAATTTTATTGCATAAATATCACAGTAAAGCAGATTTCCACTTTCTATAGATCTTAATAAAATATAACTTATCCCTACATCTTCTAATACACCTATTCTATCTGTTAAATTATTTGTACCTATCAAGAATTCTACTCTTACTAATTTCCCTATCTGTTCCCTTAAAAAAGCCGGTGTATACATATCATTTGTAATAATTTCTGGAGAATTTTCATCTACTTGAACTCTCCTTCTTACTTGTTCTTCTGGCATTTTTATATCCATCCTTTCTTGCCTTTACTATATTTAAATATATATGGCATAAATTTAAATTTTATTAAAGTGTTTTTACCTATCTGCTTTAAGTATTTTTATATTGTTCTGTTGGTCTATAAAAACAATGGTCGCCAAGTCTTGTATGTAATGAACCTGAACCATTATATGGAAATATTCCTGGACAACTTGGTCGAAATGGATTCATATACCAAAGACATGTACCTATTTCATTTAATTTATTACCTGCAATAGCCCAATCTGCTATATTATAATGCACTTCTGTTGGATTCATATTATATATATTTTGAGGATTATAGCTACCACCTAACATTTCTTGAGCACAATCGAATTGTCCTGTCTGAAATAATATATTTCTTATATTTCCATCCTGTGATACTCTCGCATATTCGCCGTCTGATGCTTGAACCCTATTCATAATTACCGTTCCGCACTGCTCTCATGCCATTATCTCCTTCTCCTCCTGCTTCACATTGAATCATCCTAGCTAATAATTCACGATCTGAAAAAGCCATAAAAAAACACCTCTATAAAATATATGCTTTATTTTATATTTGGTGCTTTTAATTGGTATTTTGATTAATTTTTTATTTTATTTTTTTGCAAATCAATATAAATCAATATAAATTTATTTTACATATTTTATATAATAAAATCACTTTTATATCTAGCTAATATTTTTAATTTTAATATCATATTATAATTTTTAAAACATATTTTTATTTCAACTTAGCAATAAGTGCTTTTATTTTTATTCCTTGTTCTGAAAACATTTTTTCATGCTCTGTTTCAATATTTCCATCAAAAATATCTTCGTTATGTAAATTGTATGTTTTCTTTTCCACTTCAAACCCTGTTTCTTCTAAATATATAAGTGTTGATGCAAATAAATCGTCATCATCTGTCTTAAAATAAATTTTTCCACCTGGTTTTAAAAATTCTTTATATTTTTCTAATTGTCTTGTATGTGTTAATCTCTTTTTCCTGTGCTTACCTTTTGGCCATGGATTACAAAAATTTATATATATTCTTTCTACATTATCCTCTTTACTTAAAATCATCAAAATTCTTTCAATATCAAACCTTGTTATTGCAACATTATTTATTTCAAGATTTTTTTCTTTATATTCAGATTCTATATTTCTTTTAGCTAATCCTAGCATTGCATCTACTAAATCTATTGCTAAATAATTTACATCTAAATTTGAAGAAGCAAGTTGTGAGATAAATTGACCTTTTCCACATCCTAATTCTATATGAAATGGATTATTTGGATTTGCAAAAAAGTTTTTCCATTTTCCTTTCCATTCCTCTGGTGAATCTGTATAAAATTTACTTGCTTCTAATTCTGGCCTTGCCCATTTTTTATATCTAATTCTCAAATTATTCCTCCTACATTATATTACTTAAATTTATTTTCTAAATCCAACAAAAATTGCTTTCTTTCTAATCCAAAAGCATAACCAACTAATTTACTATTTGAACCAACGACTCTATGACATGGCACAATAATTGCTATTGGATTATTATGGTTGGCCATTCCTACTGCCCTTGCAGCATTTGGCTTTTCTATTTTTTGAGCTATTCGCTTATATGTCACTGTTTGACCATATGGAATTTTTAGTAGTTCATTCCATACTTGTTTTTGAAATTCTGTCCCTTTTGGATTTATTGGTACATTAAATTTCTTTCTTTTGCCCCAAAAATATTCATTTAGTTGTTTTTCTGTTTCATTTAATATTTCTGTATTTTTTTCTGTATAACAATATTTTTCATTATCTAATGTTAACCCTATTATTTTATTATTTTCTTCTAAAATGCATATATCTCCAATAGGAGTTTTTATTATTTTTTGGTAAATCATTTTTTCCTCGTTTTTTATTCTCTAATTTTTTAATTTTTTATTTTTTCATATAAAATCACTATATCATTTCATTTAACCGGACAAAATGGTCTGTCCCTATTGTCCGGCATTGCTCATTCTTTCAAATAATGCTTGTATATTCTCTAATTTCAAACCTTTTTCAACTTCAATATAATTCCAACTTTTATCAGCTATATTTAAATAATTTCTAATTTTTTGTGCTGTTTCTGGCATAAATGCTTCTATTAAATTTGATATATTTGCAATTATAACTGAACAAGTATAAATTGTATTGTTAAATTCTTCTTCATTCTCTTTTATTTGAACCCAAGGTTTACTTTCATCATAATATTTATTTGCATAATCTAATAATTCCATTATTTTATTTGCAGCATTTTTAAATTCTATATTTTCTATACTTTGAGATATTTCTACATATTTATCTTCTAAATATTTTTTAACTTCTTCATTCATATTACCATTTGGAATATTTGTTAAACCTTTATATTTTAAAGTTCTATTTACAAAATTTCCTAATTTGTTTGTTACTTCATTATGAGTTAAAATATATTCCTCTTCTGTAAAATTAGAATCTCTTGTTTCTGGTCCATTTTTAATTAAATGAAATCTTAAAGTATCAACATTAAATTTATCTAATGCCTCTAAAATAGTCATTCCTATACCTTTACTTTTTGAGAATTTTTGGTCATTAAAATTCAAATATTCTGTTGACACAATTTTATCTGGTAACAAATAATTATCTTTTGCACCAATCAATAAACCTGGCAATATTAAAGTATGGAACATTATATTATCTTTTCCATGTACCATATATATTCTATTTTCATTTTCTTTATTTTCTTTCCACCAATTTTCCCAATTTAGACCATTTTCTTCACAATATCTCATTGCTGTAGTTATATAACCAAGCACTGCATCAATCCATACATACATTCTTTTATCTTCATAACCTTCTATAGGTATTTCTACACCCCAGTCTAAATTTCTTGTAACTGCTCTATCTTTTAAACCTTCTTTTAAATATTTACGAGTTTCATTTTGAGAATTTTTTCTCCAAGATGATTCATTTTTTTCTACATATTTTTCGATTTCTGGTTGTAATTTTGACAATGCTACATATAAATTTTTATTTGGTCTTGTTGTTGTTTTATTTCCACAATCAATACAAACTGCATTTTGTAAATCCTCTTTTGTTGGAACATATCCACAATCACATTGGTCACCTTTTGTCTCATTACCACAATTAGGACAGATTAGTTTTAATTCCCTATCTGCAACAAATTTTTGACAATGCTCACAATAATTATCCTGATCTATTTTTTCATATATATATCCATTATCATATATTCTTTTAAATATTTCTTTTACTTTTTCTTCATGATATTCATTATCTGTTTTTGTATATAAATCATATGAAAATTCCATATTTTCAAATACTTTACTAAATTCTTTATGATATTTTTCTGAAATTTCTCTAGGACTTATTTTTTCTTTTTTTGCCCTTTCTGTAATTGGTGTTCCATGACAATCTGTTCCTGAAACATATAAAACCTTATCTCCAATTTGTCTATGATATCTTGCAAGCACATCTCCAGAAATTAGTGCTGCTATATGTCCTAAATGTAATGAACTATTAGCATATGGCCATGCTCCTCCTATTAGTATATATCTCAATATAATCCCTCCTAGTTTTTAATCTTTAACCATTTTACTTTATTTTGGTATTTTTTTCAAGGATTATGTAAAATTTTAAGGAAAATTTTTAAGGAAATTTTATTATTTTAGATTACTACTCATCCTTTATTCTACAAAATACAATCTATATCCTTATTTTTGTAGAGAAGCCTTCCTAAATTAGTTGTTATATAATTTTTTTAATTTTTGTGTGATTGGAATGCTTGTAGCCCTTCTTAAGATAGAATAAATGAGGAAGCGCGAAGGATGTAGCGAGAGGCCTTCTTAAGATAGAATAAATGAGGAAGCGCGAAGGATGTAGCGAGAGGCTCGTTTGTTCTATCTTTAGAAGGGCTAAAGCATTGATTAGAGCCGAAAATTAAAAAAATTATATAACAACTAATTTAGGAAGGCGGTTTATTTTTATTCATAAAATTCAACATATCCTTAACGATAAAAGCCAAGAAGCATAAACTTCTCGGCTCTAATCTGTTTGACAATAAAATGTCATTTATAAAAAATAAAAGGGGATGTTTTGATTGAATATATAATACATATCTTTTGTGAATAAATTGTGTCCTCTTTTTGCATATTTTGTAATTATTTTATTTTTTTATTTTTTTATGATATAATGTCAAAAAAATTATAAAAAAATAAAAGGACTTGCTTTCATATCAATTATGATTTAGCAAGAAAGGAATGGAATTTAATATGAAAGTACTATTTAAAAACAGAACTAAATACACAAAACAAGTTTATGATACTTTTTTACAATTTCACAACCAAAAATATGGTTCATCATATATTTTTTACACAGCTTTAGTTACAATACTCATATTTTTCTGTTTAGGAATGAATTTAAAATATAAAAATTTCTTTACAGCTAGCATCTTTTTAGTAATAATGATTGCATTCTTACTCTATAGATTTATTCATCCCAAGAAAGAAATAAAAAAAGAGCTAAAAACAGATAAAATACAGAAGGAAAAAGAATTTCAATTTCGTTTTTTTGAAAAAAATATTGAAATAGTTGATAAATTAGAACTTTCTAAGGTAAAATATTTTAATATAAAACATATTTATGAAACTGATAACTATTTTTATTTATATATAGACAGAAATCACGCTTTTTTACTTGATAAAACAAAATTTGTAATTGGAAATTGTGAAGATTTTAAAACATTTATCAAGCACAAATGCCCTTTCCGTTTTAAATCATACTGTAACAACAAAGGTTTATAGGTACCCTTTAAAAACCTAAATATTTTATTGCAAGGAATGGATTTTTATATGTATAATTTTATTATTATTTTTACCATGAAAATACTAAATATAATATTAAAAATTTTTAAAAAAAATGGTGGTAATGTTCTTGGAAAAATTGCCTTAAAACTAAATCCAAATATTATAAAAAACTTTAAAGTAGATTCTCAAGTTATCGCAGTCACTGCAACAAATGGTAAAACTTCTACTAATAATTGTATTAGATATACATTGCAAAAAGCAGGTTATAAAGTTATTAGTAATTTAGAAGGTAATAACATGGAAACTGGAATCATTTCTACATTACTTAAAGCTTGTTCTTTAACAGGCAGAATTAAAGCAGATTTTTTATGTTTTGAAGTTGATGAAAGTTATGTTCCTGTAATATTTAAAGATTTTAAATTAGACACCTTAATTATTTTAAATTTCTTTAGAGATCAATTAGATAGAAATGGTGAAGTTGAAACTTTAATTTTAAAAATAAATGAATTTTTAAAAACGTATAACAATAACCTTATTCTTAATAATGATGACCCTAATGTTGCAAGACTTGGAAAAGCAAACCCAAACAATTCAAATTTATACTACTATCATGCTGATGCATATAAAAATGCTACAAAAGAAATGAGTGAAGCCGGAGAAGGTAAGTTTTGTCCATTTTGTAAAACTCGTTTAGAATATGAATATTATCAATATTCTCACATTGGCAAATTTAAATGTCCTAATTGCCATTATGGTGAAAATGAAATTTATAAAACTGCTACTGATATTGATTTAGAAAACAAGGTATTTAACGTTGATGGAATTCCATATCATATGCATAATAATAGTATTTACACAGTTTATAATAATTTAGCAATAATATCTGTATGTTCAATATATGAAATTGATACAGAAATTGTCCAATCTTCATTAAAAGATTTTTCTTTAGATAATGGTAGATTAGAAGAAATTATAATAAAAAACTCTCCTACAATTATTAACTTAGCCAAAAACCCTACAGGTGCTAATGTTAGTTTAAGATTATTAAATGAAGATTCTTCAAACAAAGATCTATTATTCGTATTAAATGATAAAATTGCTGATGGATTTGATGTTTCTTGGATTTGGGATATAAATTTTTCTAATTTAAAAAATGTAAGCAGAATTATTACATCTGGAACTAGAGCATATGATATTGCTATAAGAATCAAAACTTCTGGTTTTGATGCTGAAAATATTTTTCCATATTTAAACTTGGAAGATGCTGTTTCTAAATTATATGAAACAGAGAATAAAAAATATGTTATTGCAAATTACACTGCACTTCAACCTACTAGAAAAGAATTATTAAAACTAAAAAATTGATTTTATAGAAAGGTTTTGAGAGATTATGGATGCAAAAAAAACTTTAAAAATTTTATATCTTTACCCAGATATGCTTGAATTATATGGAGATTATGGAAATATTCAAGTTTTAAAATATCGTTTAGAAAAAAGAGGATTTGGGTGTGAAATAGAGAGATATTCTATTGGTGACAATAATCCTGATTTTACAGAATATGATTTAGTTTTTGCCGGTGGTGGAGCTGATCAAGAACAGAGTATTTTAGCAGAAGATTTAATTAAATATAAAGATAATATAAAAAAAGCTATACAAAATGGAACTTTTTTCTTACTTATTTGTGGTGCATATCAATTATTTGGTAAATATTACAAAGGTGTTGATGGAAATATTATTCCTGGACTTGATATTTTTCCATATTATACAGAAGCAATTGAAGATAGAAAAAGTAGATGTATTGGTAATATTGTTATAAATGTAAAGCTTGGAGATACTTATACAAAAGTTATTGGTTTTGAAAATCATGGTGGACAAACTTTTGATGTATTTTCCCCTTTTGGTGATGTTTTATTTGGTAATGGTAATAAATTTGGAGATTCCAAAGAGGGATTCTTTTTAAATAATGTTATTGCTACTTATTTACATGGACCTTTACTTTCTAAAAATCCTGTTTTGGCTGATTATATTTTAAAATATTGCTTGGATATGAAATACAATGACGATATTAAATTGGTAGACTTAGATGATAGTTTTGAAGAACTTTGTAGAAATGAATTATTAAAAAGATTTGATATTTAAAAGATGCCGGGCAAACCATATGATACCACCATATAGTTTGCCCGGCTTTTCGGATTTTAGCGGAGAGATTAACTTGAAATTTTTTCAGCCAATTTTAAGAATTCTTCACTTGTCATCTCTTCAATTTCCCTTAAATCCTTGAGTCTACTTTCTAAATCATTCACTAGTACATGTTCATACTCCAAAAGAGCTTTAGCACTTTCTTTGGTTGTACACACATCTCTTAATATACACTTTGTAGAATTAAGAATTGAGAGATAAGTGTCTTCATCTTCAGAACTATCAATATTTTGGAATTCCGGTCCTGAAATAAAACTCTCATAATCTTCTGCCTCTTCCAGTCTTTTTTCAAGAAGTCTGTATGCTCTTCTCAAATCTTCAACCGTAGGAAATCCATCATCATTGGCGAAAATTTCTTCCCGCTTTTCATCCTTTTTTGCCATTCTTTTTTCCTCCTATTTTTAAATTTTCTATAGTTGCCTCGAGTCATTATAAATAATAGGAATATTCTGCCTTGACTCAATATTATTATACTCCATTTTTATAATTTTTTCAAGTTATTACTATATATTATGTAAATTCCTTACAATGTAATTTCCACAGGTTGCTTTTCTTTCAAGCTTTCCTGCACATCTATTATTCTTTGATTAGAAGACCCTCTAAATTTTAATTTTAAATCTTTTTTATCTTCTTCAAATTTACCATCAACTACAACATCCAAATATTTTAATAATTCTCTTGTAGTTTCATTTTCCTTTGCCATTTTTCCTACAACATCTTTTTCAAAATCGAAACCAGTATAACACCAAATATTTTTATCTGGAAATTTCTCTTTGACTTTTTTTACTAATGGCAATAATCCTTCTTGATTTTGTTTTTCTAATGGTTCTCCTCCAAGTAAACTTAATCCAGAAATATAATCATGGTCAAGATAATTTATTACTTTATCCATTTCTTTTTCTGTAAATTTATTTCCGTAATTAAAGTCCCATGCACATTGGTTAAAACATCCTTTACAATGATGGTTACAACCACTTACAAACACAGAAACTCTAACTCCTTCACCATTTGCTACATCAACCCTTTTTATATCTGCATAATTCATAAGCTTTTCCCCCTAAAATAACTTCTTTAATAATTAAATAATAAGAAATTATTTTTATTGTTTTTTATTGTTTATTTTTTTTGAAATTTTATGTGTTTTTTTAAGGTCCGTCCCCAAAATCCCTCCTAGGAGGGATTTTAAGGACCGTCCCTCAATCCCTATAAGTGCATTACTCTTTGTTTTATTTCTTTTGTTTTTCCTGCATTCCAGAAGTTTTCTCCTAAGTAACCACATGTTCTTCTTACTACTGTCATTTTTGAGTGGTCTTTGTTTCCACAGTTTGGGCATTCCCATTCATTGTCTTTGTTTATTATTATTTCTCCATCAAATCCACATACATGGCAGTAGTCTGATTTTGTATTGAATTCTGCATATTGTATATTATCATAGATGAATTTTACAGCTGTTTCTAATGCATTTAAGTTATTTTGCATATTTGGTATTTCTATGTATGATATTGCTCCTCCTGATGATATTTTTTGGAATTCACTTTCAAATCCAAGTTTTTCAAATGCATCTATTTTTTCTCTTACATCTACATGATATGAATTTGTATAGTATCCTTTGTCTGTTACATCTTTTATTGTTCCGAATTTTTCTTTGTCAATTCTTGCAAATTTGTAGCATAGGCTTTCTGCTGGTGTTCCATATAGTGCAAATCCTATATTTGTTTCTTTTTTCCATTGGTCTACTTTTTCTCTTAAATGTTTCATTACTCTTATTGCAAAATCATGTCCTTCTGGTGCTGTATGTGATACTCCTTTCATTAGTTTTGTCATTTCATATATTCCTATATATCCTAATGAAATTGTTGAATATCCACCATATAATAATTTGTCTATTTTTTCACCTTTCTTTAATCTTGCTATTGCTCCATATTGCCAATGTATTGGGCTAATATCTGAATGTGTTCCTAGTAATGCATAATGTCTGCACATTAGTGCTTCTTTACATAGTTCTAGTCTTTCATCTAGTAGTTCCCAGAATTTCTTTTCATCTCCATCTGCTATTATTGCTACTTGTGGTAAGTTTATACTTACTACACCTTGATTAAATCTCCCTTCAAATTTATAGTTTCCGTTTTCATCTTTCCAAGGTGATAAGAAACTTCTGCATCCCATTGGGCTAAATACATTTCCTTCATAGTTTTCTCTCATTTTCTTTGCTGAGATATAATCTGGATACATTCTTTTTGCTGAACATTTAACAGCAAGTTTTGTTAAATAATCATATTCTCCACCTTTTAAGCAGTTACATTCATCTAATACATATACAAGTTTTGGGAATGCTGGTGTTACATATACCCCTGCTTCGTTTTTAATTCCTTCATATCTTTGTCTTAATATTTCTTCTATTATCATGGCATTTTCTTTTATATATGGGTCTCCATCTTCTAGGTGTAAGAATAATGTTACAAATGGTGATTGTCCATTTGTTGTCATCAATGTATTTATTTGATATTGAATTGTTTGTACTCCTGCTTTTAATTCTGCTTTTAATCTATCTTGTACTAAATCTTCAATTACATCATCTGACAATTTTCCTTTATATTTCTTTTCTATTTCTGCTTTAAATTTATTATAACTTTTTCTTAGATATTTTCCTAAATGCTTCATATCTACTGATTGTCCACCATATTGGTTACTTGCTACTGCTGCTATTATTTGTGTTGTCACTGTACATGCAACTTGGAAACTTTTTGGACTTTCTATCATTTTTCCATTCATTACTGTTCCATTATCTAACATATCTGCTATATTTATTAAACAACAGTTAAATATTGGTTGTACAAAATAATCTGCATCGTGAAAATGTAAAACTCCATCTGCGTCTGCTTTAGCTATTTTTTCTGGTAATAATAATCTTCTTGTTAAATCTCTTGATACTTCTCCAGCAATATAATCTCTTTGTGTTGATGCAAGTAATGTGTTTTTGTTTGAATTTTCTTCTGCTAACTCTTTATTTTCATTTCTAATTAGTCCTAATATTGTTTCATCAGTTGTATTTTGTTTTCTAACTAGTGCTCTTGTATAACGATATACTATATATTTTTTAGCTAACTCATATTTTTCTAATTCCATTAGTTTTTCTTCTATGATATCTTGTATATCTTCTACTAACATCCTTTTTTTATCTAATTCTTCGATATATTTTATTATTTGTTTAATATCCTCTTTACTTGCTCTTTCTTTTGGCTTTACCTCTTGGTTTGCCTTTTCAATTGCTATTTGAATCTTTGCTCTATCATAATCTACAGCTCTTCCATCTCTTTTAATAACTTTCATTTTACATTTCCTCCTTCATTTTTTATGCCTTTATTATATCTCTAATTTTTACTTTTTCTGTTGCAAAAGCAACAAAGAAAATCTTTTTTTATTTCAATTTTTTAATCACTCTCTGCTCTAAATTTATATCAAATATTACATTTATGTTACAAAAAAATCTAATTATTTATTTTTTTTACCAGTTTTAACCAAGCAATTTTTTGTTAGAATTTCAGCTATTTTTTTCTTCTCTACATAAATTGTTACTTGCTTTTACTGACATTTTGTTGCTTTTGCAACTTATTTGTGATATACTGCATAAGTAATGTTTTAATAAATTATGTATATTATTTTAGATAAAAATTTTTTATTTAACATTTCATTTATTATATTTTAACTATACTCATAATTTTAAAAGTTTTAGGAGGATAATTATGGCAATTTCTATTGAAGATTTTATAGATAATTTAGATAAATCTTGTACAAAAGTACAAAGAAAAAAATTTAAAAAAGATGAAATAATTACTACATATATAGCTAAGAGAAACCAAATTTGTATATTGGTTTCTGGCTCTGCTGACCTAGTTAGATATGACTCTAATGGTAATAAAACAATTATAGAGCATTTTACTAAAAATGATATTTTTGGAGAATTATTTTATGTAATTGTTACAAATAATGAATTATTTGTAAAAGCAAGGCAAGCTTCAGAAGTTCTATTTTTTGCATATGATAACCTTCAACATAAATGCAAACAAAACTGTAAATTTCATCAAACTTTTAATGAAAATATGGCAGAACTAATATTAAGTAAAGTCACTATGCTTAATACAAGAGTTGAATTATTAACAAAAAGAACTATAAGAGATAAACTAATTGGATATTTTTCTATTCTTTCTAACAGAAATTTTAGTACAACTTTTTCTCTTCCCTTTTCTTTAACTGATTTGGCAGATTATCTTAGTATTGATAGAAGTGCAATGATGAGAGAACTTAAATATTTAAAAGATGATGGTTTTATAAAAAAAGTTGGAAATAAAATTACTTTATTATATAAATAAAGTTATATAAATAAATATAATAATGAGACAATATTTTTCTTTTGAAAGCATTGTCTCATTATTACATTTAAATTGTCTCATTATTATAGTTAAAAAGTTTCTTCTTTTTCTTCTCCTGTTTCCATATTCCTAATCTTAAACTTACCACTTTTTACTTCATCTTCTCCTATAACAATAACATAAGGAATTTTAAGTTTATCTGCATATTTCATTTTTGCCTTTAATTTTTTATCATTTAAAAATATTTCTGTATTTATTCCCTTTTCTCTTAGGCTTGTTGCTACTTTTATTGGAACTTCTAGGTCATCTATCATTGGAATTACTAAAACTTTAGAGATTGATTTTTGTTTTGCTTCTATTAGTCTTAATTCATTTAATTTATAAAATAATCTTGTTAAACCTATTGATATTCCAACTCCTGGTAATTTTTTGTCTGTATAGTATTCAGCTAAATTTTCATATCTTCCACCTGAACATATACTTCCTAATTCTCTATATTTATTTAAAAATGTTTCATATACTGTACCTGTATAATAGTCTAATCCTCTTGCAATAGTTAAATCAACCTCAAAATTCTTTTCTGGAACTCCAAAAATTCCAATATATTTAACTATTTGTGTTAACTCATCTAAACCTTCTTTAAAAGTCTCATTTTCTATACCTAGATTTTTTAATTTCTCTATTTTTTGCTCTGTAGTTCCACTTATCTCAATAAATCCTATTATTTTTTCTATTGCTGTTTCTTCTACATTTAATTCTTTTAATTCTTGAATAACTTTTTCTTTTCCTATTTTTTCTATTTTATCAATTATTCTTAATATTTCAACTGAATTTTCTTTTTGATTTATACTTTGGAATAATCCATTTAATAATTTTCTATTATTTATTTTAATTGTAAAATCGTCAAATCCTAGTTCTTTAAATACATTATAGATTACACTTGGCATTTCTGCATCATTTATTATGCTTAATTCTCCATCACCTATTACATCAATATCACATTGATAAAATTCACGGAATCTACCTTTTTGAGCTTTTTCTCCTCTGTATACTTTTCCTATTTGATATCTTCTAAATGGAAAACTTAAATTACCATAATTTTTTGCTACAAATTTTGCAAGTGGAACTGTTAAATCAAATCTTAAAGATAAGTCTGTATCTCCTTTTTCAAAACGATATATTTGCTTTTCTGTCTCTCCCCCTGCTTTTGCAAGTAAGACTTCAGATAGTTCTATTATTGGTGTGTCTAATGGTAAAAATCCAAATTTTTGATATGTTTTTTCTATTGTTGTTTTTATTTGATCAAATAAAATTTGTTCTTCTGGTAATAATTCCATAAAACCTGGTAATGTTCTTGGTTCTGTTTTACTCATAACATTCCTTCCTTTCTATGATTTTTATATTCAATTCTTTTTAATTCTTTTTTGATTTTTTTAATTCTTCAATATAAATGATTTTTTGTATTTTACTTTAATTATTATATTTTAATTATATTTTCAAAGCCTATTTATTATTTATACATATAATTTATACCTATATTTAATTCTAAAAATTTAAATATTTGATATTTATATTAGATTTCTCTCCTTAATTCCAAATAAAGTGGCTTTTCTTTTTTTATTATTGTTGGTTTTCCATGTCCTGGATAACAAATTGTCTCATCTGGTAATACTAATAATTTATTTATTATTGAGTCCATTATTTCTTCTCTACTTGATGTTGGCAAATCTGTTCTTCCCCATGTTCCAGAAAAAAGTGTATCTCCAGTAAATACGCATCCTTCTTCTTTACAGTATAATGATGTACTTCCTTTTGTATGCCCTGGTGTATGTATTACTTTAAATTCTAAATTTCCTAAATGAAGTAAATCATTATCATCTATTCTTGAATCAGCCTCTAATTCAATTTCTGGAATATCAATAAGTTCTGATAGATTTATATATTTGTCATTTAATCCCTCACTATCAAAACGATGTATTAAAATTTTTCCTCCACACATTTCCTTCAAAGGCATTACTCCTTCGATATGGTCACTATGACAATGTGTCAAATAAATATATTTTAATTTTCCTTTAAAAATATTATTTATTAAATTTTTTATTTCTGCTACATCTCCTGCTGGATCTATACACATTATCTCTTTACTTTTTTCTTCATAAATTATGTAACAATTTGTTGGTTCACCAATCCATGTTCTTATTTGTAATCTTTTTAAAATCATTTGTTCTCCTCTTTTCAAGGTCCGTCCCCAAAATCCCTTCTAGGAGGGATTTTAAGGACCGTCCCTCAATCCCTATTTCTTTCTTCTTACATCATATACACTGTCTACTTTTCTGATTGCTTTTAATACTTTGTTTAATTCTTGTATATCTTCTACTTCTAAACTTACATCCATTATTGCTATTCTTTCTTTTGTTGTTTTTGTGTTTACCCCCATTAGTTTTGCTTTTACTTCTTTTATTGCTGTTAGCACATCTACAAGTAATCCTGCTCTGTCATTTGCTAATACTTCTATATCTACTTTGTAACTTTCGTTTGCTTCTTGATACCATTCTACATCTATCATTCTGTTTTCTTCTGATAGTAGGTCTTTTACATTTGCACAGTCTTTTCTGTGTACTGAAACTCCTCTTCCTCTTGTTATATATCCTACAATTTCATCTCCTGGTAATGGATTACAGCATTTTGAAAGTTTTACTAAACAATTGTCTATTCCTTTTACTACTACACCTGAACTTGATGGTTTTGTTTTTCTTTCTTTTTGTATTTTTGCAAGTTCTTGCATTTTTTCTTCTATGTCTTCTTCTTTATGGTCTTTTCTGTATTCTTGTAATACTCTTGCTATTACTTTAACTGGAGAATTTGCTCCAAATCCTACTGCTGAATACATTTCATCTAAATTTTTGTATTTATATTTTTCAAGCATTGGGTCTATATATTGATTTTTAAATAAATCTGCATGTGTATATCCAATTCTTTTTATTTCTTTTTCTATTAAGTCTTTTCCTTTTTCTATGTTTTCTTCTTTTTGTGCTTTTTTAAACCATGATTTTATTTTATTTTTTGCTGCTGTACTTTTTACAAATTTTAACCAGTCTCTACTTGGACCTTTTGAATTGTCAGATGTTATTATTTCTATAATATCTCCACTTTGCAAAGGTGTTATTATTGGCATCATTTTGCTGTTTATTTTACATCCTACCATATGGTTTCCTATTTCTGCATGTATTGTATATGCAAAATCTATTGGTGTTGCTCCTCTTGGTAATACCTTTATTGCTCCTTTTGGTGTAAATACATATACTTCATCTTCAAACAATTCTTTTTTTAATGTGTCTAAAAATTCTTGTGGGTCTTGCATGTCTTTTTGCCATTCTAGTGTTTCTCTTAGCCATGCTAATTTATCTTCTTCTACTTTTACAGATTGTTTTTTTCCAAAATAACTTGCTTCTTTATACGCCCAATGTGCTGCTATACCATATTCTGCAACTCTATGCATGTCCCATGTTCTTATTTGTACTTCAAATGGTGTTCCTTTTTCTCCAAGTAGTGTTGTATGTATTGATTGATACATATTTGGCTTTGGTACTGCTATATAATCTTTAAATCTTCCTGGCATTGGACTATATAATTCATGTACAACTCCTAATGCTGCATAACAGTCCTTTACTGAATTTACTAATATTCTTAATGCAAATAAGTCATATATTTGGTCTAGTGTTTTATTATCTCTTTTCATTTTTCTGTATATACTATATAAATGTTTAGCTCTTCCTGTAACTTCAGCTTCTATTCTTTGTTTTTTTAATGCCACTCTTATATCTGCCATTATTTTTTCAATAAATTTTAATCTTTCTTCTCTTTTTTTGTTTATACCTTCTACTAATTCATGATATTCTTCTGGATATAGATATTTAAATGCTAAATCTTCTAGCTCCCATTTCATTGAATATAGACCTAAACGGTTTGCAAGTGGTGCATATATTTCCATTGTTTCTTTTGCATTTGCTATTTGTCTATCTCTTTTTATATATTTAAGAGTTCTCATATTATGTAATCTGTCTGCAAGTTTTATTAAAATTACACGTATATCTTTTCCCATAGCAAGGAACATTCTTCTATAATCTTCTACTTGTCTTTCTTCTACAGAAAATATTTGTTGTACTTCTCCTAATTTTGTAACCCCTGCTACCATATCTGCAATTTCATCACCAAATTCTTTTCTTAAATCTGCATCTGTTACATCTGTATCTTCTACTATATCATGTAATAATGCTGCTGCTATAGTATTTTCATCTAAACCTGTATCTGCTAATATATATGCAACATTTAGTGGATGTATTATATATGGCTCTCCTGAACTTCTCTTTTGGTCTTTATGTTTTTCACTTGCTAACTCATATGCTTTAGTTATTAGTTTTGTATCTACTCTTCTTGAATGTTCTTTTCTTTTATTTATTATATCTTGTATTGTTATTTGTTTTTCATCTTGCATAAATATTCCCCCCTTTTTATGCATTTAGATTGACTTCATTATATCTTTTAAGTTTATTTGTACACTATCTACTCCATTAAAAGAGTTTATTTCAAGCATTCCTGCTACATCTATTTTATCACCTATTTTATATTCTTCTGCTAAGCTTCCCATATTAAATCCTATAGCATTTACCATATTATTTCCTTCTCTTAATGTTAATTTTAAATGTTTACCTTCTGTTAATGCTCTTATTGAATCAATTTTTAGATTTTTTATAACAAATATTGGCATTTTGTTTCCTTCTCCAAAAGGTTCTAATTGATTAAGACTTTCTACCATTTCTTTGTTTATATCACTAAGAGAAATTTTGGCATCTATTTGCACTATAGGTACAATTTCTTCTGTATGCTCTTCTTTTGCTACATTTTCTAAGCTTTGGCTAAATTGTTCTAATTCTGATTTTTTTATTGTAATTCCAATTGCCATACTATGTCCACCAAATTTTTCTATATGGTCTAAACATTTCATTAAAGCATCATGTAAGTCAAAACCTGGTATACTTCTTCCAGAACCTTTTGATTCATCTCCTTCATTGCATAAAAGAATACTTGGTTTAAAATACATTTCTGTTATTTTAGATGCTACAATTCCAATAACACCATGATGCCAATTTTCTCCTGCTACAATTATTGTATTATTTTTGTTTAAATTTCTTTCTTCTATTTGCTTAACTGCTTCTTCATAAATTCTTTTTTCTATATCTTGTCTTTTTACATTATAATCATTTAATTTTTTGGTTAATTCTTGAACTTCATTTAGATTATTTGACAAAAATAATTTTAGTGCTTCTTCTGCATGTCCCATTCTACCACAAGCATTTATTCTTGGAGCAACTCCAAATGATATTGTAGTAGAATCTATTTTTTTATATCCAGATGACATCAATAAAGATTTTAATCCCAAATTTTTTGTTTGATTTACAAGCATCAAACCTAATTTTGCAATTACTCTATTTTCATCGACTAGTGGAACAATATCTGAAATTGTTCCTATACATACAATATCCAAATATTTTAAATAACTTTCTTCTTTTAAATTTAATTTGATAGAAAGTGCTTGGATTAGTTTAAAAACAACTCCAACACCCGCTAAGTCTCTACAAGGATACATATTATCTTTTCTTTTTGCATCAACTATTGCAAGAGCATTAGGAAGTTTTTCTCCAACCTCATGATGGTCTGTTACTATTGTTTCTATACCTAAACTATTTGCATAATCAATTTCTTCAATTGCAGAAATCCCACAATCAACTGTAATCATCAAGTTATATTTATCATCTACAATCTTTTTTACCGCTGGTTTATTTAATCCATAACCTTCTTCTAACCTATTTGGAATATATGAAAAAACATCTACACCTATATCTTTAAAAAAGCTTTTTAAGACTGTTATACTTGTAATTCCATCTGCATCATAATCTCCATAAATAATAATTTTTTCCTTATTTTCTATAGCCTTTAATATTCTCTCAACTGCAATTTCCATATCTGGCATTAAAAAAGGATCATGAAAATCATTTCTTGTTGGTTTCAAAAATTTATCTAAATTTTCTGTTTCTAAAATATTTCTATTAACTAAAATTGTTGCCAAAAGCAAGTTTAAATTATATTTATCTATCAATTCTTGCACTTTTTGGCTATCTGTTTCGTATATTTGCCACTTTTTTATCATTTTCCTCTCCCTAAATTTATTTTTCTAATATTGTATACTATTTGCTCATTTTTTTCAAGAGGGAACATTGGGGACACGCCATTTCGTTCTTTTCTTGCAGATGCCAAACAGGGAACAAGGGACGGTCCTTAAAATCCCTCCTACAAGGGAATATGGGGACAGACCT
>CAJFJM010000018.1 GCA_904384245.1 uncultured Clostridia bacterium | reverse complement strand
GATTACAAGAATTTCAAGGTTATCAATCAACAAACAATAAAAGCGATGAAAAGCAAATGAATAAAATAATTAATGAATTTCTAGAAATGAAGGAAATAAGTAAATCTTGTTTATTTAGACTTATTGATAAAATAGAAATAGATAAAGATAGAAATGTATTTATAACATTTAATTTTGCTCCACTAAATACAATAAATGAAAATATAGATGAATTTATTGAAATAGAAGAGATTTTGAATAAAGATAACTCTATTGAACTGAATGCAATATAAGAGATTATAAAAGTGTAGAAAATACTACATTATTTTTTGAAAACTAAGAAGTGGAAGTTAATAAAACTTTCACCATTAATATTTGCTTTCCAACCACTAGGAAAAGGAATATCAGGAAAGCTACTAGAAATTTCAACAGCTCTATTATAAGCAAAAGAATTTGTAGGTAATGAGCCAGTAACTAAATCAACACAATCAGGATTAACCATAGGGACTATAAAAATAGAAGCAGATTTAAACAAATCACGAATATTTTGATTATATAATGAAGAATTATTAACATAAGCATTTGCGTAATCTTCAATAAATTTCATCAAAATAACACTTGTAATCCATTCATTTGCATGTATACTCCCAAAATAAAAAACTTTATTAGGACCATTTCCTAATTTAAAAGCATAAATATTTTTTCTCATAACACTATTTCCAATTATTTGGACATTCAAAAAAGGAAAAGTTTCTAATAAATCATGAGTATTTTTTCTAAGTAAAGAATAAGTATAATTTACATTTGTTGGAACAATATTCATTTTAATCACCTAAAATATAATATGAAAAAATAAAATTATGTTTACAATATAATTAAAAAATTTGTTACAATTTATGGCTATAATAAATCGCCTCAAAGAGAAGGTTGTGAATCGTAACAAAAATATTAAAATTATATAAAAAATATTAAAAAAAGAATAGTATTTTTGTTAATAATATAGTATAATAAATACATATGGGGGTGTAAAGGTTTCGACATACTACCAGAAATATAGATAGCAAGTAGTGGATTCTCGTTGGCCACTTAAAAAAACGGGAAACTAAAAATAAACGCAGAAAATAATAATGAGTACGCATTAGCTGCCTAAGTTGCAGCTACACTTTTCTAAAAATGCCTACGTTTTTGGATAAAGTGCTAATCTAGTAGGAAACGAAGCTACTTTTTCTTTGGGAGTAGTGGGTATTAAACAGAGATATCGTCTTTAAAAACCTGTTTTTCGGTGTTTAAAGAAGGAAGAAAAAAGAAAAACTAAACTTGTAGAAATCTATATGGAAAGTATTATGGACAGGAGTTCGATTCTCCTCACCTCCACCAAATAAGCATTATGCGAATAGTTGCAATTATTATTAGTAAATTTTTAGAACAGATTGTGTTAAATAATGTTTTAAAAAATGGAACTGAGTCATCTAGTATTATATTTATAATAGCAACTTTAATTATAATGTCAGTTATATTTTTGTCATTAGTTATAATGATATTTAAAAAAACAAAAAAACAAAAAGAGATTTAACGTTTCATAAAGCGGTAACCATAATATGGCTACCGCTTTTAAATCAGGGTTTATATAAGCAGAAAATCAAGTTATGGTTCAAACTAGATAAAAATTAAAATAGTTATTCACAGAAATTGCAGAGTTTGAAATTCTAAAGATTCTGTTCATATTATAAATAAAACAAAAAATTATAAAAAAATAACAAAAAACCATTTACATTTTTCACTAATTTGTATAAAATATAATAGGATTGAAGAAAAATGTCATAAACGAAAGAAAATTGTAAAAGAAAGGGAGTATATCAATGAAAATACTAATGTTAACTTGGGAATACCCACCAAGAGTAGTAGGTGGAATAGCAAGAGTAGTATATGATTTATCAAAAACATTGCTAAAAGATGGTCATGATGTTACAGTTGTAACATATAGAGAAGGGGACGCACCATATTTTGAAGACGATAAAGGAGTAAAAGTATATCGTGTAGATAATTATATGATAAATCCTAATAATTTCATTGATTGGATAATGCAATTAAACTTTAATTTAGTTGCTAAAGCTAATGAATTGATTGCAAAAGAAGGAAATTTTGATGTAATACATGCACATGATTGGCTTGTAGCATATGCAGCAAAAACTCTTAAAAATTCATTTAATATACCAATAGTAGCAACAATTCATGCAACAGAATCTGGAAGAAATAGTGGAATACATGACGAGACACAAAGATATATAAATGATACAGAATGGATGCTTACATATGAAGCATCAGAAGTAATAGTAAATAGTAATTATATGAAAAATGAATTACAAAGACTATTTGGTTTACCATATGAAAAAATAAATGTAGTACCAAATGGTGTAAACTTAAATTTATTTAATGGTGTAGAAAGAGATTATAATTTTAGAAGAAGATTTGCTATGGATAATGAAAAAATAATATTATTCATGGGAAGATTAGTATATGAAAAAGGTATACAACACTTAATTGCAGCAATGCCTAAAATATTAAATGGCTATCATGACTCTAAACTAATAATTTGTGGAAAAGGAGGAATGTTAGACGAATTAAAGGCAGAAGCAAATGCACTAGGATTAGGACAAAAAGTATATTTTGCAGGTTATATGAATGGAAAAGATGTACAAAGAATGTATAAAGCAGCAGATATAGCAGTATTTCCAAGTACATATGAACCATTTGGAATAGTAGCATTAGAAGCAATGCTATCAGAAAATCCAGTAGTAGTATCTGATGTAGGAGGATTAAATGAAATAGTACAACATAGAGAAAATGGAATGAAAAGCTATGCAGGAAATCCAAATTCAATAGCAGATTCTATACTAGAATTATTATATGACCACAAATTATGTGCAGATATAACTAAAAAAGCAAAAAATAAAGTAAGAAATGAATATAACTGGAGCAAAATTGCACAAGATACACATTTTGCATATCAAAAAGCAATATGTCAATCAGTAGCAGAAAAACAAAAACGCGAACTAGAACAAGAAAGAGCAAAGAAGACAAAGAAATTGATAAAAGGAGACAACGAGATAACAAATTTATTAAATTTCAGAAAACGTCAAGCTTATGCATAGATATATCAAAAAATCAATATTATTTAGGTAATATTGATTTTTTTGTAATAATATATAAAAATAAATTTAAAAAGTTTTTGCAAATTCTACAAATTTAGCACAAAAATAGTGTATAATATAAAATGAAATTAAAAAAGTAGAAAAATATTTTTAATTAAATAAAGTAATATAAATAAAAAAACAAAAAGGAGGAAAGTTAGAAAAATAAATCTAACACACAGAAAATGGAAGAATTTAAATCAGGATTTGTAACAATAATAGGAAGAACAAATGTAGGAAAGTCAACACTATTAAATTTATTAGTAGGAGAAAAAGTAGCAGCTATAGCAAATAAAGTACAAACAACAAGAACTGCAATAAAAGGAATAGTAAATAGAAAAAATTCTCAAATAGTATTTACAGATACACCAGGAATACATAAACCAAAACATAAATTAAATGAAACAATGATAGAAACATCATATGCAAGCCTTCAAGATGCAGATGTAATATTATTTATTATAGAAGCAACAAGTGAAGAAATAGGAAAAGGAGATAGAATAATTTTAGAAAAAATAAAAGAGTCTAAAAGAAAAACTATCTTAATAATAAACAAAATAGATTTAATAAAAAGAGAAAAACTATTAAGTTTAATAGATATATATAGTAAAGAATATAGTTTTGAAGCTGTAATACCAATAGAAGCAACAAACCCAAAATATAAAGATATTGTACTAGATGAAATAGAAAAGAACTTAAAACCAGGACCTGCATATTATGATATAGAAGAATATACAGACCAAACATTAAGACAATTAGCCGAAGAAACAATAAGAGAAAAAGCATTAAGAATCTTGCAAGATGAAGTGCCACATGGTATTTATGTAGAAGTAGAAAAAATGAAAACAAGAAAAAATAAACAAGGTGAAGAAATTTACGATATAGAAGCAACAATATATTGTTTAAGAGAATCACATAAAGGAATAATAATAGGAAAAAATGGAGAAATGCTAAAAAGAATAGGAAGAGCTGCAAGAATTGATATGGAAGAAAATTTTGGTGTAAAAGTAAATTTAAAAACATGGGTAAAAGTAAAACAAGATTGGATAGATAATCAGAATATAGTAAATAAATTTAAACTTAAATAAATGATTAGATTGGAGTGCAAAAGTATATAAGAATTGTAAATAAAAAGATAAAGTTAAATAGAAGACAAATGTATATAAATAAAATTATATAAAAAATTTTTAACTTTAAAAGTATAAAAATACAAAAAAGGCAAAAGATAATATTAAATATTCAATTTACAATTGAAGAAAAACTTAAAAATAGGAGATGAGGCAAATGATTAAAAAAATTGCTTGGGAGGCCTTTAAAAATACAGGAGATATAAATACATTTTTAGAATTAAAACAAATAGAAAATATAGAACATAATATAAAAGAAATAGAAGATATACAAAAAATAACAAATATGAATGTAAGTCAAAATAATATGCAAAATAGTATACAAAATAATAATGAAGATAAAAAGATAGGGCTATAGTTAAAAAAGTATTTTTTATAACTTAACTATATATGTCTTTGAGCGAAGTAAGAAATGAAATTCAAAATAGAAAAGAGAGTAAAAATGGCAACAGTAAAAGTAAAAGGAGTAATCTTATCAGAAAATAATATGGGTGACTATGATAAAATGCTAACAATGTTAACACCAAATTTTGGTAAAATATCTTGTGTTGCAAAAGGTGCAAGGAGACCTAAAAGTGCTCTCCTTGCAGGAACCCAAATGTTTTGTTTTGGAGAATACATGATGTATCAAGGGACAAGCACTTATCATATAAATTCGTGTGAAACAATAGAAATTTTTTATAAGTTAAGAACAGATTTAGAAAAATTAAAATATGCAATACATATAAATAAAATCGTACAAGATGTAACAGAAGAAAACGAAAACTGTTTTAATATAATGCAGTTATATTTAAATGCATTATATACAATATCAGAAACAGACAAAGATTTAGATTTAACTATAAGTATATTTAAATTAAGATTACTATGTATTTTAGGATATACTCCAAGAATACTATCATGTACAAATTGCAAAGAAAAAGACAATTTATCATATTTTAGTATAAAAGATAATGGATTTAAATGTGAAGCATGTGCAAGACAAGATAAATCATCTTTGCAGATGTCTGAAAGTACTAAAAATGCAATAAAATATACAATAACAGCACCAGCTAAGAAATTGTTTTCTTTTAATTTAATAAATGAATCATTAGAGGAATTTAAGTTGATTTGTAAAATATATTTTAATGAAAAATTGGAGAAAGAGTATAAATTAGAGGAGATTTTTTAATTTTTATTTTAATTATATATAAGCAATATAAAATTTTTAGGTTTCACAATTCAAAATGGTAATAAATGATTTTATCTGTAGAAGAAAAATCGACTTTTATTTTGAGACTATGTGGATTTTTCTTATTATAATGTAGCAATATAAAGGAAAGGAGTACATAGTAATTTACTATGTAAAAAATATGATAGCAGAAGTAATAATAAATACAAACGCAAAAAAATTAAATAGAAGTTTTGACTATAAAGTACCAAAAGAACTAGAAGAACAAGTTATGATAGGATCAAAGGTACTAGTTTCATTTGGAAATAAAAAAGAATTAGAAGAAGGATTTATAGTTGGATTTAAAGAATCAACAGAATATAAAGTAAAAGAAATAGCAAAATTAGAAGACAAGCTATCAGACAAGCAAATACAACTTGCAAAATGGATGGCCAAAAAATATTTTTGTAACATATCAGAATGTATAAAACTAATGCAAACACCAGGAACAAGAACAAAAAACAAAGAAAAAAGAATTCAAGAAAAAACAATAAATACAATATATTTAAAAAAAGATTATGAAGAAATAGAATTTGACATAGAAGCAAATAAAATAAAATCAGAAAATCATATAAAAATATTAAAATTTGTAAAGGACAATGAAGGAGCAACAATTTCTGAAATAGAAATGTTTACAAATTGTTCTAGAGCAATAGTAAACACACTAATAAAAAATGGATATTTAGAAATAGTAGAAACTAAAATTCAAAGAAATCCATTAGCAAATAAAAAAATAGAAAAAACATCAAAATTAACCTTCACAGAAGAACAACAAGAAGCTTATCAAAAAATAGAAAAATCAATAGATGAAAATAAATATGAAGAATTTTTACTATTTGGAGTTACAGGTTCAGGAAAAACAGAAATATATCTTCAACTAATAGAAAAAGTATTAAAACAAAACAAAAAAGCAATAATGCTAGTTCCAGAAATATCATTAACTCCTCAAATGATAGAAAGATTTATTGCAAGGTTTGATAAAGAAAGAATAGCAGTATTACATAGTAAATTATCCATAGGAGAAAGATATGATGAATGGAATAAAATAAAAGAAAACAAGGCAGATATTATAATAGGAGCAAGGTCAGCAATATTTGCGCCAGTACAGAACTTAGGAATAATAATAATAGATGAAGAACATGATAGTTCATATAAATCAGAAGCAACACCTAAATACAATGCAATAGAAATAGCCAACAAAATAGCAAAAGAAGAAAAAATACCAATAGTATTAGGAAGTGCAACACCAGACATCACTACATATTATAAAGCAGAAAAGGGAGAAATAACAAAACTAACATTAACAAAAAGAGCAAACAATTCTAATCTACCACAAATTGAAATAATAGATTTAAAACAAGAATTAGCAAATGGAAATCATTCAATGTTAAGTTTTGAACTATATAATTCAATAGAAGAAAATCTAAAAAATCATTATCAAACAATACTATTTTTAAATAGAAGAGGATATTCAACATTCATAATGTGTAGAGATTGTGGTTATACAGTCAAATGTAAGAATTGCAATATAAGTATGACATATCATAGCTTTGAAAAAAAATTAAAATGTCACTATTGTGGGTATGAAGAAAATTTAGTAACAATATGTCCAGAATGTGGAAGTAAAAAAATAAGATATTTTGGAACAGGAACACAAAAATTAGAAGACGAAATACATAAACAATTTCCAAATGCTACAACCATAAGAATGGATGTAGACACAGTAACAAAAAAGAATTCACACGAAGAGATATTAAATAAATTTAAAAATGAAAATATAGACATTTTAATAGGAACACAAATGGTAGTAAAAGGGCATCATTTTCCAAAAGTAACACTTGTAGGAGTTATTGCAGCAGACAGTTCTTTAAATATGGATGATTACAGAGCAAATGAAAAAACATTCCAAATACTTGTACAAGTAGCAGGAAGAGCAGGAAGAGAAAATTTACCAGGAAAAGTAGTAATACAAAGTTACAATCCAGAAAACTTCAGTATACAGACAGCTAAAAAACAAAATTATCAAGAGTTTTACGAAACAGAAATAACACTCAGAAAACAGTTGAAATATCCTCCATTTTGCGATATAATAGTAATTGGATTTAATAGTCTCAAAGAAGAAAAAATAATAGAAACATCGCAAAAAGTATATGATTTATTAAAAGAAAAAGTACCAGAAAATTATATAATATCTAAACCAGCACCATCACCAATAGATAAAATACAAAATAGGTACAGATGGAGAATTATAATAAAGGGAAATATGGACAGGAATTTAAACGAGATATTAAATAAATGTTTAGCAACAATTTATGAAAAAAATGATAAAAGTGTGAATATTTCAATTGATGTAAATCCAAACAACATGATTTAAGTTCGGATGATAGGGACACTCCTTTTTGTCCGAATAAAATTATTTTTAAATATTTAAAATAGTCATAAAAATTTCGGACAAAAAGGAGTGTCCCTATCATCCGCCTGTCATCCGAAAGAGGCTTGATTTGGCAAAAAGAAAGGAGAAAAAAATGGCAATAAGAAATTTAAGATTAGAAGGAGATGAAATTCTATCAAAAAAATCAAGAGAGGTTGAGGTAATAGATGAAAAAATTCAAACTTTAATAGATGATATGATAGAAACTATGCATAAATATAATGGAGTTGGACTTGCTGCAGTGCAAGTTGGAATTTTAAAAAGAATAGTAGTTATAGATTTATATGATGATAAAGGACCTATAGTGCTTATAAATCCTGTTATCATTAAAGAAAAAGGAGAACAAGAAGTTGAAGAAGGATGTTTAAGTTTTCCTAATCAATTTGCAAAAATTATTAGACCAGCTGAAGTGGTGGCAGAATATACTGATAGAGATGGTAAGAGAATGAGAGTTAAAGCAAAAGAATTGTTAGCTCAAGCAATCTCACATGAATTGGATCATTTAGAGGGAAAATTATTTATTGATAAGATTATTCCAGGAACTTTAGAATATGTTGAGCCAGAAAAATAAAATATAATAAAAATTTAAATAGGAGAAAATTATGAAAATTGTATTTATGGGAACTCCAGATTTTGCTCTAGAAAGTTTAAAAGCCATATATGAAGCTGGGCATGAAATAATAGGAGTTGTAACAAATCCAGATAAACCAAAGGGAAGAGGCATGAAGATGATAGCTTCTCCTGTAAAAGAATTTGCTTTAGAAAAAAATTTAAAAATCTTTCAACCAATAAAAATAAGAACTAATTTAGAATTTATAGAAGAAATAAAAAAATTGAATCCTGATGTAATTTGTGTAGTAGCATATGGAAAAATACTTCCAAAAGAAATTTTAGAGATACCAAAATTAGGCTGTATAAATGTACATGCATCATTACTTCCTAAATATAGAGGAGCAGCACCAATACAATGGGCTGTCTTAAATGGAGATAAAACTACAGGTGTTACTACAATGTATATGGATGAAGGTATGGATACAGGAGATATAATTTTAAAGGAAAAAGTGGAAATTGGCGAGGAAGAAACAACAGGAGAATTGTGGGATAGATTATCTAAAATAGGTGGAAAATTATTGGTAAAAACTTTAAATCAACTAGAAAAGGGAATTGCTCCAAGAGAAAAACAAGGAGAGTATTTTACAGTAGCTCCAATGCTTAATAAAAAAATGGCAGAAATTGATTGGAATGGGCAAACTGTAGAAGAAATTCATGATTTGGTAAGAGGATTAAACCCAATAATGGGAGCATATACATTTTATAATAATAAGAAAATTAAATTTTGGAAAGTAAAAATAGTAAATGAAGAAGAAATAGAAAATGTTTTAAAACAAGAAATTGGCAAAGAAGAAATAGAAAGTGCAACTCCTGGTAATGTCTTATTACAGGATAGTAAAAAAGGCTTATATATAAAAGCAAAAGATGGAATATTGAAAGTGCTAGAAATTCAAGGAGAAAATGCAAAAAGAATGTCTGTACATGATTTTTTATTAGGTAATATTTTATAAGTAAAAATTAAAATTATTTTAAAAGAATAAAATTAAAAATATAAAAGGCATAATCCCTAAAAAGAATGTGTATAAAATCTCTTTAGGGATTATGTCTTTACTTACGTGTTAATTTGAAAAATAGTACCAGTGCAGTACTTGCACACACCAGTGAAACAGATGCCATAATGAACCTGAAAATAGGTTCTTTAATTTGCGGACATAAGATACTTGCAATTACTGCAAGTAAAATTAAAATTAACCCCGCAATGGCAGATTCTGAGTAATTTGAATTTTTCATTAAGTTTTCCTTTCTCTCCAGTAAGGATACTGAAGAATCACTGCAAAGTTTTAAAGTTACCATAATCTTATGATAGCATAAATAAAATAATTTTGCAAATTTTAGTAAAAACTCATATAAATTTAATTAAAGTGGTTGTAAAATTACTAAAAAATTGATATACTTATACAAAATTTAGGTATATTATTTTTATAAAAATGATATACAGAGGAGGTAAAAACATGGAAGAAGAAAATAAAGAATTACAAGAGCAAACAGAAGTAAATGTAGAAGAAAATAATATAAAAGAAATTGTAGAAGATGATGGAATAGAAATATCAGGAGATGTAATAGCAGTAATAGCAGGGGTAGCCGTTTCAGAAGTCCAAGGAGTTTATGGAATGGCAGGAAGTTTTGCAGGAGGAATTTCAGAAGTTTTAAGTGGAAAGAAAAATTTAGCAAAAGGAATAAAAGTAGACAAGGAAGATGAAAAAGTAAAAATTGACGTAAATATTATTGTAGAATATGGTTCAAGAATACCAGATGTAGCATTTGAAATTCAAAATAGAGTAAAAAAATCAGTAGAAGGTATGACAGGATTAAAAGTAGAAGAAGTAAATGTACATGTTCAAGGTGTAAATACTGATTCAATTAGAAAAGAAAATAACGAAGATAAAGAGGATAATAATGAAGAGAGTCAAGATTAGAACAAGTATGTTGGTTGTATTTAAATAGTTAAAAAATGAGGAAGGAAGTAGTAAAAATGAAAGTAATAGAAAAAATAACATTAGTTTTATATTCAAATATTATGCTAATTTTATCAATAATAGCATGTTTATTGATATTTGGATGGGTAGATATAGACATAGTAGGAAATGTAGTAGAAAAATGTTTAACAACAGACCCAGCTTCAAAAATAACATTAGGAGTAAGTGTAGTATTTATATTATTATCAATAAGATGTATCTTCTTTGATCCTACATCAAAAGAAGAAATAAGAGAAAAACAAGGAGTTCTATTAGAAAATGAAAATGGAAAATTGATGATTTCAAAAGAAACAATTGAAAATTTGGTAGACTCTGTAGCAAGAGGTTTTGAAAACGCAGAAGAAATTTCAACAAGAGTAGAATTAGATAAAGAAAATAATGTAAAAATATATGTTAATTTAACAATAAGTTCAAATGCAGTAATAAAAGACCTATCAGCTAATTTACAAAACAGAATAAAAGAAAAAGTAAAAAAAGCAACAGATTTAGAAGTAAAAGAAGTAAATATATCAGTAAAAAAAGTAGCACCAACACAAAATATAGAACAAGCATAATATATTAGTAAGAATGTATGCTTACCAAAAAGTTTTAGCAGTCTTGAAAAAGGTATAAAAATTTTAAATGATATTAAATGGAATTAAAAACATAAATAAAACATTAGTATAAATTTATACCTTAAGAGAAAGGGATGATAAAAATGGAAGATTTAAAAAAGTTTTTAGGTAAATATTGTGGTGCAATTGTAGGAATAATTGTAGCAATTGTGATACTAGCAACAAGACTATATGACTTAATAATAGGAATTTTAGTAATTTTGGCAGGAGCATTTATAGGTAATTATGTACAACAAAATAAAGATGATGTAAAAACAAAATTAAAAAACTGGATTGATAAAATGTAAAAATAAAATAAAAAAATTGATTTGATAAAAGCCAAAAAGCAAAATTATATATTCAGAATAAAAAATATATAAACAAAATAAAAAACTAATAAGGGGTATAAAAAACGATGAATCGAAGTTCAATGAGAGAAGAAGCATTTAAAATATTATATAGTATGCAAATACAAGGAAATGAAAATAAGCAAGAACAAATAAAATTATATATAGAAAGTAATAATATTCATAATGAAGAAGCTAAAAAATATATTGAAGATGCAATATTTGGGATTGAAAATAATAAAGAAGAAATAGATGAACAAATAAAAAAGAACTTAAAAGAAAATTGGAAAATAGAAAGAGTTTCAAAAATCGATTTAAGTATACTAAGATTAGCAATATATGAAATTAAATATAAAGAAATTCCTTATAAAGTAGCAATAAATGAAGCGGTTGAACTTGCGAAAAAATATGGTGAAGATACATCAAAAAATTTTGTTAATGGTATACTTGCAAGTATTGTAAAAGAAGAAAATATTACTTAATCTAAGTTAGAAAGAGTAATTTAAGTTTAAAATAGTGATTATAAAGATGTTTAAATAAGATGGTTATTTTTGAAAAAATATTAAAAAAGTAATTATATTTATATAGCTGTCTACAAGAAAAAAATAAAAAAATCAAATTAGAAGATATAATAAAAAAGTAAAAATACGAAAGGAAAAAAATGAATTACGAAAATATGGCTGTTAGTGTAACAGAGTTAAACCGTTACATTAAAGAAAAAATAGCAAGTGATGAAGCGTTATCAAATATTATAGTAAAAGGAGAAATTTCAAATTTTAAAAATCATTATACAGGTCATATGTATTTTACGTTAAAAGATGAAAATTCTCTAATAAAATGCATAATGTTTAAAACATATGCTCAAAAGTTAAATTTTATGCCAAAAGATGGAATGAAAGTATTTGTTTTAGGTGGAGTATCTGTTTTTGAAAGAGATGGAATATATCAAATATATGTTAAAGCAATGCAGGAAGATGGGATAGGTGCATTATATAGAAAATATGAAGAACTAAAAAAGGATTTAGAAGCAAAAGGATTATTTGAGCAAGAACATAAACAAAGAATTCCAAAAATGCCTAAAATAATAGGAGTATTAACTTCACAAACAGGGTCAGTAATAAGAGATATAATAAATGTAAGTACTAGAAGAAATCCAAACGTATATATAAGATTACTACCAGTACCTGTACAAGGAGAAGATGCAGCACCTAAAATTGTTAAAGGCATAAAAAAGATGAATGAAAAAAATTTAGCAGATGTCTTAATATTAGCAAGAGGAGGAGGTTCTTTAGAAGACCTTTGGCCATTTAATGAAGAAGAGGTAGCATATGCAATATATGAATCTAAAATACCAATAATATCAGCAGTTGGGCATGAAACAGATTTTACAATAGCAGATTTTGTAGCAGACTTAAGAGCCCCAACACCGTCTGCAGCAGCAGAATTAGCTGTACCAGATATATATGAGATTACTCAAAAAATTGCAAGTTTTCAAAATAGGTTAAGATTATCGCTAAACAAAAAATTAGAAATAATGAAATTAAGATATGAAAAATGTATGTCAAGTGCAGTATTCAAAGACCCAACAAGGATGATAAGTGACTATTATCTAAAAGTAGATAGTCAAATAAAAAGATTAGAAAAAGTAATTGAAAATAAAAAACAAGTAGAAAAAGAAAAATATGTAAAATTAGTATCAAAATTAGATGCTTTAAGTCCACTAAAGACATTAACAAGAGGCTATTCTATTATAGAATCAGATGATAAAATAGTAAAAAGTGTAAATGACTTAAGTAAAGGTCAAAAAGTAGAAATAAGATTAGTAGATGGAAAAAAAGAAGCACAAGTTTTGTAATTTGTGCTTTAAAGATGTGTACTTGATGATTAGAAAAATATGTAGAGTAATATTCAAGGCTTGAAAATTATTTAGTCAGAAATATACCTTAAAGAAAGAAGGAATGATATAAAAATGAAAAAGAGTACATCAATAATAATTACAATTATAGGAATAATCATTTTATTAGTATTAGTATATTTTGTATGTTTTTATATTCCAGCACAAAACAGTAACGAAAATAATACAGCAGAAAATCAAATAAGTGAAAATGAAACAGGAAATGAAATTTCAGAAGATACAAATAGTTTAGAAGAAAATGAAGCAAATACACAAAATACAGTTCAAAATGCAGAAAATTCAACAAGTAGTAATTCAAGTCAAACACAAGAAAATACTTTTCAAGGAGAAGAAGAAAAACAAAGTAATGAAGAAAACCAAGGCATAAATGAAGAAGAAAGAGCAATTGAATTAGCTAAAGAAGCATGGGGATTAAATACAGATGTATACACATTTTCAATTGACAGTAAAGAAGGAGACATTTATCATGTTCAAGTAATTTCTAACACAATGGTTATTGCTTATTATGATGTAAATGTAAAAACAGGAGAAGTTTCCGAACGATAGGGACAGGCAATTTCATCCGAAAAGTGAACGTTAGGGACACTCTATTTCGTTCTTAAAGGTTTGAAATCATTGCAAAACAAAGAATGAATATTAGGAATACTGTATTTATTTTAAATGGTATTAAATCTGTTATGGAACAGGTAATAGAAATTTTACTAAAGTGAATAAATTTTACATTTATATATAATAAAAAATATTTAAAGAATTATTAAAAGATTATTAAGAAAAATATTAAAAGAAAGGAAATTTACACTTATGGGAAAAGAAAATGAAAAAATAAGTTTTGAAGATAATATGGAAAAATTAGAAAAAATTGTTACAGATTTAGAAAAAGGAAATTTAAATCTTGATGATTCAGTAGAAAAATTCGAAGAAGGAATGAAAATTTCTAAAGAATGCAATAAAATATTAGAAGAAGCAGAAAAGAAAATAACAATTTTATTAGAAGAAAATGGAGAGACCAAAGAACAAGATTTTAAAGTAAACAATGAAAACGAATAAAAATATATAAAAGGGAGATTAGAACAATGGAAAATAATTTAATTGCTTTTTTGCAAAACAAATACATATATATACCATTTTTATTATGGTTTGGAATACAAACATTTAAAGTTATATATGATTTAGTAACTACACATAAATTTAATTTTAAAAGGATATTAGGAGCTGGTGGAATGCCAAGTTCACATTCAGCAGTTGTAGTAGGTTTAGCAACACTAATAGGTAAATATGAAGGTGTTGGTAGTTCTATTTTTGCTGTTTCATTAGTTTTAGCATTTGTAGTAATGTATGATGCAGCAGGAGTAAGAAGAGCAGCGGGAAAACAAGCTAAATTGCTGAATAAACTTATAGAAACACCAGGTCTTTCAACAGGAGAAGTTCAAGAAAAGTTAGTAGAAGTTTTGGGACATACACCATTACAAGTAATAGTAGGGGCACTAATAGGTCTTGGTGTAGGACTTATAGCATAATCAAATTTTATTAAGGTATGTATATATTTGCAAAAATTAAATATGAAAAATAAAAAAATTAGAACTTATAGTATAATCAAGATTTGATAATATGCAATAAAAAAAATCTTTTGTTAGGACTTATAGAATTTATAAAACAGTGAAGGGAAGTGAACAAAATGACAGATATAGAAATTGCAAGAAACACAAAATTAGAGAGCATAGAAAAAATAGCAAATAAATTGGGAATAGAAAAAGAAGATATTGAAACTTATGGAAAAGATAAAGCAAAAATTTCTAATTCTGTATATGAAAAAATAAAAAATAATCAAACAGGAAAATTAGTACTAGTAACAGCTATGAGTCCAACACCTTTAGGAGAAGGAAAAACAACAATATCTATTGCAATAGCAGATGGATTATCTCAAATTGGAAAAAAAGCAGTATTAGCATTAAGAGAACCATCATTAGGACCTGTATTTGGAATAAAAGGTGGAGCAACAGGAGGAGGAATGGCACAAGTAGCTCCGATGGAAGATATAAATTTACATTTTACAGGAGATATACATGCAATAACTACTGCAAATAACTTATTATCAAGTTTAATTGATAATCATATATATTTTGGAAATGAATTACAAATAGAAAAAGTAACTTGGAAAAGATGTTTAGATTTAAATGATAGGCAATTACGAAAAATAGAAACAGGACTATCAGGAGAAAAAAATATAGTACCAAGAGAAGATGGGTTTGATATAACAGTAGCATCAGAAATTATGGCAATTTTGTGCTTAGCAATAAATCAAGAAGAATTAAAACAAATGTTAGGAAATATAATAATAGGATATAATAAAGAAAATAAACCAGTATATGCCAAAGATTTAAAAGCAGAAGGAGCAATGACAGTATTATTAAAAGATGCAATAAAACCTAATTTGGTACAAACATTAGAACACACTCCAGCAATAATTCATGGAGGACCATTTGCAAATATTGCACATGGATGTAATAGTATAATAGCAACAAATTTAGCAATGAAACTTGCAGAATATACAGTAACAGAAGCAGGCTTTGGAGCAGATTTAGGAGCAGAAAAATTTTTAGATATTAAATGCAGAAAAGCAAATTTAAGACCAGATGTAGTAGTACTTGTAACAACAATAAAAGCAATTAAATATCATGGAGGAGTGCCAAAAGAAGAAATACAAAAAGAAAATATAGAAGGTTTAGAAAAAGGTATAATAAATGTATATAAACATGTACAAAATCTAGAAAAATTTGGTTTAAAAGTAATAGTAGCATTAAATAAATTTACACAAGATACTCCAAAGGAAATAGAAATATTAGAAAATAAATTAAAAGAAAAAAATATAGAGTTAAGTTTAGTAGAAGGATGGGAAAAAGGTGGAAAAGGAGCAATAGATATTGCTAATAAAATTGTTCAAACTGCGCAAAATTCTCAAGGCAAAAATAACTTTATGTATTCATTAGATGATACTATAAAAGAAAAAGTAGAAAAGATAGCAAAAAATATATATTATGCAGAAGGAGTAGAATATTCAAAAGAAGCAGAAGAAAAAATAAAACTAATAGAAGAATTAGGCTATAGTAAATTACCAATATGCATAGCCAAAACTCAATATTCATTTTCAGATGATGCTAAAAATTTAGATGAAGAAAGTAAGTATAATATTCATATAAGAGATGTAGAATTAAAAGCAGGAGCAGGGTTTATTGTGCTATTAGCAGGAAAGATAATGACAATGCCAGGATTACCAAAAGTTCCAGCAGCAGAACAGATAAATATAGACATGGATGGACAAGTTAAAGGGATATTTTAAATAGATATAATAAATAAATGTAGAGTTCTAAATGGAAATAAAAAATAGTAGAGAATTTGAATTTTATATATAAAAGAATAAAAATGATAAAAGGAAAATAAAGATATGGAAAAGAAAACTAGATTACAAACAGTGTTAGAAATGATACAAGAAGGAAATTCTGACGAAGAGATTGCAGAAAAATTGGATTTAACATTTAAAATGGTAAAAAATATTAGAAAGAATTTAATAAAAGAAGGACTATTGGAAAGGCCAAAGACTAAAAAAGAGCGAGTTTTAGAAGAATATAAAAAAGGAAAAAATTATAAAGAAATATCTGAAGAATTTAATATTACATTTGCCAATGCTCGTGAATATAGAAATATTTTTATAAGAGAAGGATTATTAGAAAGACCAGAATCAGAATTAAAAAAACGACATAAAAATGTAGTAAAAAAGGCAGTTAATGAACAAATAAAAGAAGATATAGACGTAGAAAAATTAAATGGATCAACAGAAGATTTTGATGGAAGTATAACACAAGAGGAAAAATATAAACAAAAAATAGCTTTATTTAAGAAAAAATTTTATAAAGTAGGTTCACTTCCTATGAGAGATCTTATGCAATTAGCAGAAATTATGGAATTATTAGAGCCAGATATAAATTGTTTAAAAATGTTTTGGAATATGTGTATAAAATCAGGTCAAACAGATTTACTGATGAAATATATATCTAAAAAAGATAGTGATGAAAGATTAGACGAAAAACAAAGAAAAAAAGTAAAACAATTACAAATTAAGTTAAAAGAATGTATTAAGATTAAAGAGGTGAGAAAATTATTAAGAGAGAATAAATCAGTAAAGGAAATTTTAAGCTTGACAAATTTAACAGAAGTAGAAGTAATTAGAATAAAGAATGAGATGGAAGATAGTATAAATATTGGTAGATAATTTTTTATATGATGTAAAATATTTGAAACAAAAACTTGATAAAAATTTAAGAAATAAAAAACTTCACAGCTAATTTGTGAAGTTTTTTTATGCCTAATAATATTTATCAGTATTAGAATGTCATTTATGAATATTACTGTAATTTGTTAAGACTATTTATTTTTCTCTTCACCCTTAACAACCTCAGACAAAGTTCCAAGCCCAGCTAAAGCTTTAGTTGCTTCAAAAGGAATAAATACTTTATTAGCTTCGCCATCAGCAACTTTTTCTAGAGCTTCTAATGATTTTAATTGAACTAATTTATCATCAGGGTTTGCTTTTTTAATAGCTTCATAAACCATTTGAATTTCTTTAGCCTTTGCTTCTGCTACTTCTTTAATAGCTTGAGCTTCACCGGCAGCACGTCTAATTTGAGCTTCTCTATCTGCGTCAGCTTCTAGTATTGCAGCTTGCTTTTTACCTTCTGCAATTGTAATTGCAGATTGTCTTTGAGCTTCTGATTCAAGAATTAAAGCTCTTTTATTTCTTTCTGCATTCATTTCTTTTTCCATTGCATCTCTAACATCAGCAGGTGGTGTAATGTCTTTAATTTCAACTCTTTCAACTTTACATCCCCATCTGTCTGTTGCTTCATCAAGAACAGCTCTTAATTGATTGTTAATTCCTTCTCTTGAACTAAATGTTTCATCTAAGTTCATTTTACCAATAATATCACGAATTGTTGTAATTGCTAAATATTCAATACCTTTTTTTAGACTTTGAATTTCATATACTGCTTTTGCAGGGTCTGTTATTTGGTAAAATACAACTGTATCTATTGTTATTGTAACATTGTCTTTTGTGATAACATCTTGAGGTGGAACATCCATAGTTTGTTGTTTTAAACTAACAACACTTCTTACATGGTCAAAAAATGGAACGATAATTGTAAGACCAGCATCTGCTACTTTATAGAATTTACCTAATCTTTCAATAATGTACACCTCTGCTTGTTTTACTATTTTAATAGAGCTAAATGCTATAAATAAAATAATAACAAGTAATACTAATAAAATCCACATATAAATATCCTCCTTAAATTTATATAAATAAAAATTAAAAAACTAAACTTTAATAATTGCTTTTACACCTTTTATATCTGTTATTGTAACTTCAGTATCTTTAGGAACTTTTTCATCTGTTTCGCATTTAGCAGACCATACTTCTGAACCCACTCTAATTAGTCCTTTATTTTGTATATTATCTATGTCTTCTATAACGATGGCCTTTTTTCCAACTATGTTATAAGCATTAGTAACTATAGATGGTTCTTTGTTTACAAATTTTTTTACAAAAGGTTTTGTAATAAGTAATAATATAACAGAAGTTATTAAAAATACTACAGTTTGAATTATGATATTTGATGTAAATAAGCTAACTACCATTGCAATTAGTGCACCAAATCCAAACCAAAATAGTAAAAAACCTACTGTTATAATCTCTCCTATGAAAAATAGTCCTGATATAATTAGCCAGATTGCCCACATTTCCATAAAATTTCCTCCTTTTGAACCTACAATATTATTATACTATATTTTTTTGAAAAAATAAATAGTTTTGGGAAAATTTACATAATTGTTTGCGTTCCCATGTTACAATTCACGGCTAAAATAAACCGCTAGCCAAAAGAAGTTATTATATAAATTTTTTAATTTTCGGCTCAATACATGCATTAGCCCTTCTAAAGATAAAACAAACGAGCCTCTCGCTACATCCTTCGCGCTTCCTCATTTATTTTATCTTAAGAAGGGCTACAAGCATTCCAATCACA
>CAJFJM010000017.1 GCA_904384245.1 uncultured Clostridia bacterium | reverse complement strand
TCCATCTTCTTCATTTCCATTTATATCTCCAAAGTCTGTTCTTTCACTGTTTACATACGAATACTTTGATTTGAAATTTAAACTTCTTTTTAATATTACATATTGTCCCATAAAAGTTTTACCACCTTTTATTTCTTCAGCTTTTCCATCTACTAATTGCACTCCCTCTCCATTTACCATATTTGAAAAAACCACTAAATCTTCTATACACCAGATTTCATATGGATGGTCTATACTTCCATCTAATGTATCCCCATTTTGATTCTTTGTTATATCTCCTGGGTATTTGTCTTCTATAATTTCATTTGGTCCTATTACATTCCCTGCTTTGTCTACAGTATAATATCTATTAGAATCTATAAAAAGGACTTCAAATTCTTCCCCAATATCTGATACTTCTGTTTTTCCTTCTCCAGTTTCACCATTTAGTTTATTTTTTAAACTTTCTTCTTTTACAATTCCTCTTGAATCCTGTGCCATTGCTCCGAGTTGTTGCTCTTTCAAGTATTTCTTTTTCATTTGCTATTTCTGTTTCTTTTTTTGCTTCTCCTGTACTTTTTTTTGCTTCTCCTGTACTTTTTATTAAACCATTTTCTCCTGTTAAAGCTGTTATTGTTATTCCTGCTAATATTAGTAAAATAATTATTGTAATTGATAACGCAAGTATCGTTACCCCCTCTTTTTCTTTTAAATTAACTGTTTTCAATGTTTTCTCTCCTTTCTTTTGTTTTTCTTTAAGTTTAATACTTAAAGAAATTTGCTAAAGTTGTCAAAACATTGAAATATTTAATCTTTAACGAATTAAGATTTTTTGGGATGATTAACAAACTTTTATAATAAAATTTTTAAAATACTTGATTTAATTATTATTTATTGATAAAATTCAGAAAATACATTTCTTTAAGTATTAAACTTAAAGAATTATTTTTTATTTCGAACCTTAAATTAAAATTATCTCTAATTTTTCAATTCTGCAATTTTTAGCCATATTCAATGCTCTATTCATAAGATTAGTATTTATCTATAAATTTGAAACAAACTAAGTATATTTTTCATATATCTGTATATAATTTAATTAACAATTACAAAAGGAAGGAATGATATATATGGAATTAAAAAGAGTTCATCAAATTTTAGATAATAAAGAAAAATGTGATATTTATTACAATGAACGTCCTGTATGGATACAAGAGCTTTCTAGTCATGTAGCAAAAGTTGGATTTATTGATAATTTTGAAGAAAAAGATGTTTATATTGAAGATTTATATGAAAAGGATTTATTTAATAAATAATTTTTTTAATTCAAACATAAAATACTTTGTAGTTATAAGCCTAAAAAGTGTAAAAAAGCAAATTTGCAAAAAGTGCAAAATATTAGAGACACCTTCGTTTTGTTCTAGTGTAAACGAAATGGAGTGTCCCTAATGTTTTTGCATTCCCAATGTTCACTTCCGGATGAAATGGTGTGTCCCTAACATCCGAATTCAATTTTTTCTGCTATCCAAGCTTCTAATTCGTCAATGTTTAATCTTATTTGTTCCATTGTATCTCTATCACGAACAGTTACTGTATTGTCTTCTAATGTGTCAAAATCTATTGTTACACAATATGGTGTTCCTATTTCATCTTGTCTTCTATATCTTTTTCCTATACTTCCTGTTACATCATAATCACACATAAATTTCTTAGACAATTTTGTATATACTTCATCAGCTTTATCTGATAATTTCTTTGATAATGGTAAAACTGCTAATTTATATGGTGCTAAAGCTGGATGTAAATGTAATACTACTCTTGTGTCTCCATCTTGTAATTTTTCTTCTTCATAACTATTACATAAAAATGCAAGTAATACTCTGTCTGCTCCTAGTGATGGTTCAATTACATATGGTACATATTTTTCGTTTGTTTCTGGGTCTAAATATGATAAATCTTGTTTTGAATGATTCATATGTTGTGTTAGGTCATAATCTGTTCTGTCTGCAATTCCCCATAATTCTCCCCATCCAAATGGGAAATTAAATTCTATGTCTGTTGTTGCTTTACTGTAAAATACTAATTCTTCTGGTAAATGGTCTCTTAGACGAATATTTTCTTTTTTCATTCCTAAACTTATTAACCAGTTTTCACAATAATCTTTCCAATACTTATGCCATTCTAAATCTGTTCCTGGTTTGCAGAAAAATTCTAGTTCCATTTGTTCAAATTCACGTGTTCTGAATATAAAGTTTCCTGGTGTTATTTCATTTCTAAATGCTTTTCCTATTTGTGCAATTCCCATTGGCATCTTTTTTCTTGATGTTCTAAGTACATTTTTAAAATCAACAAATATACCTTGAGCTGTTTCTGGTCTTAAATATATTTCTGCTGTTTTGTCTTCTGTTACTCCTTGGAATGTTTTAAACATTAAATTAAATTTTCTAATATCTGTAAAATTTGTTTTACCACAATTTGGGCATGGTATTTTGTTTTCTGTGATAAAATCCATCAATTCTTTATCACTCATACCATCTGCTATCATATCTTTTCCTTGACTATGTGCCCATTCTTCTATTAGCTTATCTGCTCTATGTCTTGTTTTACATTCTTTACAATCTATTAGTGGGTCTGAAAAACCTCCAACATGACCTGATGCTACCCATGTTTCTGGATTCATTAAAATTGCTGCATCTAATCCTACAATATTTGGTTGTTCTTGTATGAATTTTTTTCTCCATGCTGATTTTATATTGTTTTTAAGCTCATTTCCTAATGGTCCATAATCCCATGTATTTGCTAAACCTCCATAAATTTCTGAACCAGGATAAATATATCCTCTGCTTTTGCATAAGTTTACAATTGTTTCCATTGAATCTACCATAAAAATTCCTCGCTCACGTGGGTCTTTTTAAAGGAAACTTTTCTTGTTGTATACGGAAAAATCCAATTAAAGTCAAGATAAAAGTCGATTTTTCCTATACAATAAAAAAACTTTCATACCTAGCTTTTTATAGCTAGGGACGAAAGTTTAGTTCCGCGATTCCACCCTAATTCTTAAACTATTTCCATCACTATAAAATATTAAATTAATTGTAGATAGAAATATTCAAGCACCTTAATTTTATATTACTCCGAAGTTCCCCATACTCTTTTATTACAAGTATTCCACCATCACTTGCTCTCTATAAATAATTTTACAAGTATTTTTTCTTCTTCAATGTAATTTATTATTTAATTATTATTATGACAAAAATGTCTTTTATTTATTCTATGAATTTTTAATTCAAATGCTAATTTTTTCAATTTTTTTGGCAGGGGTAGAAGGATTCGAACCCTCACAGGCGGTTTTGGAGACCGATGTGCTACCATTGACACTATACCCCTATGTTTTACCAGACAATTACTATATTAGCACAATTATATATTTTTGGCAAGTAGTTTTTAGAAATTTTTTCGCTACATAGTTTTTAAAAGGTTACAATTCATGGCCTTATTTTTGTAGAGAAGCCAGCCAAAAGAAGTTATAAAAACAAGACTGTGAATCGTCACACATTCTCATCTAGAGTCAAGAAACAGTTTCAACCAACAGCATTCAGCTTGACATAACATTAAGAAAATGTTATGATTGACCTGTAAACTTATCACACAAATTAAATAATAGCATATTATAAGCTATTATAATTTGTCCAAAATTTTATTAAAAGGAGGAATAATATGCCAGGAATTTTATATCATCTTAGTTTTGCTGAAGAAGTATTCCGGAAATTATCACCAACATCTATTGACAAAATTTCTTTTATGTCAGGTAACCTCATACCAGATTTAGCTACAGACAAAAAAGTATCTCATTATCGCAGAAATGCGTCTGTAAATGGCTTTTTTGTTCCTGACATGGAACAGGTAAAAAAAGACCTGTTTGTACCAAATAATCCAATTGTTTTTGGAATGTATAGCCATCTATACCTGGACTATTACTTCATTGAAGAATTTTTAATCCCTGAATTTATTTGGGATACTAAAGAAATGAAAGTAATCAATCCAAGAAATAACAACCAGTGGGATGTAAAAACTTTCTTTTCTCATTCTGGTATGTATGGGGCATATACAGAAATTAACCAGTTGTTAGTGAAAGATGGACATGTATCTTTAAGTACTGTCAAAGAAATTCCTGAACTTCTTCCAAATACAGGAATAAAAGTCTTTGACACACGGCGTGATAAAACATGGAAATCTGAACTGAAAGAATATTTGGCACAGAAAAAAGATTATACTGGTGAAATCTTTGATTATGACAGGTTGTGGAATTGTATTGAAAAAATCGCAACACAATTTGTACAAGATATTTCAAAGTGATTTTAAAAAAAAGCAAAAGACTACAAAAATGTTGGTTTTTGTAGTCCTTTGCCTTTTTTAAACAGACTCCCCAAAGACAAATGCCTTTAGGGAATCTATTTATAGAGAATAAACTATTATTACTTTTTACCAGAAGTATTTTCCTCAGTTCCAGATTCAGAAATTTCAGATTTAGCTTCCTCTGAAAAATCAGCTCCTGCTTTCTCCTTCTCCAGAGAAGATGAGGATTCTTCATTAACTTCAACATCTACTACATCTTCTTTAGCTTTTAATACATGCTTAGTAACCAGAAATGTAGTAGCACCTGCAAAAGCCGTCGGCAATAATTTTTCCATAATAGAAAGTACCTGAGACACAAAAGCTTCAAGCTTTTCATCTGTCTCACTTTTTGCGTTCTCATCAGAAACTGCTTTATCACCGAAAATTTTAGTTCCGTAGATAAGAGCTCCAACTCCAACCACTGCTGCCAAAAATACAAACTTCTTAAACTTCTGAGCTTCTTCCTCATTATTCAAATCAATATGCAATTTGTCAGCAATAAAAAGTTTCGCCATATCCAGATACACTGTAGCTCTGATAGACAGATCACCGCAAATTTTATTAGCTTTATCCTTTACACACTCAAACCATTTCGGTTTCTGTGTCATCACATATACAATGATAACACTTGTAGCCAGCGGAAGCATTGCTTCAGTTTTAGGTTGAATCCAGTTGAACTTCTTGGCTGCTCCATCAAGCTTATTCATTCCTTCTTCAACATCTTCCACAGATAAATCCGATTCATCATCTTTTTTGTAAATAGCTGAAACAGTTTTTATTGCAGCATATGCTCCTGCAGATAATCCACCAAGGACCATCAGTTCTCTCAGTGCGTTTTTATCTTTCAAAAAATCCAGACCAAATCCGAGTTTTTTCTCGCACTCACCGTCAATGTTTTCAATAGTAAGATTAGAACTTTTGGAGTTCAGAATCCGATAAGCAGCATAAATGCTTACCACTGGAATTGCCCATTTTAACGTAGGTTTGTATTTTTTTGCCCATTCTTTAGCAATTTCCACATTTTCCTTAGGAGCATGCTCATAAAGCTGTTCCCAGATAGTCGTCTTTTCCATAGATGATTCCTCCTTATTCTTGGTTGTTTTTTTGGTTTCATGTGGTTTCACAAGTTCTTGTTCATGCTTTGCTTCTTCTTCACGCTGTTTTGCAAGTTCCTGCTCACGCCTTGCTTCTTCCTCACGCTGTTTTGCAAGTTCCTGCTCACGCCTTGCTTCTTCTTCACGTTGTCTTTCAAGCTCTTGCTCACGCTTTGTTTCTTCTTCAATTTTTTTTCGTTCATCTCGATTTGACTGAGCATATTTGTCAAAGTATCTGCTTGCGAATTCAAACTTAAACTCTAAATTAAGTTCAAATTCATCATCATCATCATCACGTTCATCACCAATATTAGGCAAGTTACATGAATCACAATAATCGCATTCACCTGAACAAACAATCTCCTCAGTAGAAATCGGAATAGAGAAGTAGAATATAGGATCACTCAGATCACATTCAATGTCATCTAAATACAGTTCATCGTCAATGTAAGTATTGACTTTGTCGCATAAATCTGAAGATTGAATATGAATACAATTGTCATCCACCCAAAACTTAAGCGTTACACCATTGCATTCATATTCATAAGGATCATACTTAGAATATACTTGCAATGTTTTTCCTTCCCAATCGTGCCAATTACCACATAGTGGGCAAAAGATACGTTTAGGAGTTAACCGTAAAATTCTTCTGTCCAGCATTGCTTCCCTTCCTTTCTTTGAGATTTATAATAGTTTCATATCTCCTTTCTATAGTGTGTATTTGTACATATACACTTTAGTCTACCAAAGTCAAACTTCCTTTGATATATACTGCGACAAATACCGCAATCATAATATCACAACTTTACATAAAAGTCAATATGTTCCTATTTTTCTTTAAGGCTGGTTAACAAAGTAAATAAAAGGAGGAAACAAGAATTTGTTTAATCCTTATCTCCTCCTAATACTTTTTACAACACTACTTTTTCTTCTTATTTATTCTATATGTCAATCCGTTTCCTAGGTTAACAGTAACATTTCCCTTTGAATTTACTGTTACCTTACCCAGCTTTTTGCTTACTGAAACACCACTCTTGCTTATATTCAAGAATGTGCCTTTGTCAATTTTGACTCGTTTGTGATAACTAATTCCCATTTAGAAGCCTCCTATTGAAAAAATAGAAGTAGAAATTTCATAGTAACTAATTCTTAAACATATTTAACAATCTGAGAGCACTGAAACCAAAATTCTAAATATTTGATTTACAGTTTCTAATGTAGTCCCCAAAATAGGAACTTTAAATCCAGCTGAATTTGAATGTCCTCCTCCTTGTAAAAAAATCTTTTTTTCTACCATATAAGCACATATTTCATTTAAATCAATACCAGCAATTGTTCTCATAGAACCTTTAAATTCATGATTATCATTTTCAATCAATAAAATCAAAGTTTTACAAGAAACACTAGCAAGTATCTGCTGAATAATTGCTTTATGATTAAGAGTCTCAAGAGTACATTCTTCTTTTTTTAAGTCCTGCTGAAGAATATATGTACAACTAATTTCTTTTTCGACAACTAATCTATTTATTGATATATTTGCCAATCTTTGAGTTGTAATATCTATATTCTTCAATTGTTCTCCAATAACTCGGATATCAATACCTTTTTTTTGGCACAAACTTAAAATTTCTTTGCATTCGGCCGTAACATTTAATGTCAAACTAATCGTATCTGACATAATACCAATCGCTACATTATTCAGAAATGCTTTTCTATCTTTTTCACACACATACATATAAAACTCTCTATAGAGTATACATGTACAAGATGATGCAGTTGCATCAGTCACTGAAGTCTCTGCTTCTATTAGATTTTCAGATATTTCGTGATGATCTATTAGAATAATATCTTGAGGAGAAACTACCTTCAATAACTCTAATCCTTCAATCCTTGAATAATCTGAGCAATCCAGAATGATAACCAAATCATGCTTTTTTATTACACAATTTTGTTTCAAAACATTTTCTTTGTCGATAAAGGATAAATCCTTACTTACAAAAGGAACAAATACCTCTATATTCTCTGGTTTTTTACCTAAACTAACAAGCAAAATCCAGAAAGCAAGAGAACTTGATATTGCATCTCCATCTGGTCTAACATGTGTAAGAATTAAAAACGTTTCCGCTTCTAAAATTTTCCGCAAATACATTTCTGCTTACCTCTCCTTCTTTATTAATTATATAGTTATCTCACACGTGAAAATAGTAGTTTTGTATAAACTTCTTCCCTCCTTTGTAGTTTAATATATTTTCTTATGTGAGTTAATTTCTTTTGTAAAAAATGGTTGATAACATCTAATCCATTAATTTTAGAATTAAATTGTTAATTCTTAAATGGTCTGTATATATCCAAATCATTATAGCATTTATTTACATAAAAATCAATTGTATGCACTAAAAAAATATTTCATCATCGCATAGCAAAGTTACAGTTTATAACTATAATAAACATACACTTATAGATAAACAAGAACCAATTTACTTAATAGCAATATGAATATTCTCAATACTTGCATTCATTTCTCTTGCTATGATATTTTGAATTTGAGCTACTTCTTCTGGTTTTAATTCTGTTGCTCCTATTATTGCAGTAATACTATTTCCATTTACAAAAATAACATTATTATTAAAACCTTTTGTTCCTATTAAATTTTCACATATCATGATACTATTTTTTGTATTATTTATTTTAGTTATTTCATCAGTAGCTGTTTGCTTTTGAGTTTCTAAGGCATTACTGCTATTTAAAACTTTTTCATATGTTTCTATCATTTGAGAATACATAGTATCCCTTTCAAGTTTTGATGTTGTAAAATATTCTGAAGATGTTGTATTCGCATTTGTTTGTACTATATTATCAGTATTATTTGTTTCTGAATTATTGTCTTGAGCAATTTGTGAGTCTTGAGAATTTTGTGAATTTTGCATATTTTCAGTACTATTTTTTTCTGAAGCAGTTGTAGATATTGTATTATCTATTGTTTGGTTTCCTGTAATATTAAAATTATTTAGACTATTTGAATTATCATTTGCTGTGCTATTTTCTATACTATTTATATCATTTGTATTATTTGCTAGAACTTCACTGCTTACTAATTGTGCATCTCCAATATTTTTTGCTTCTGCTGTTTCTACACCTGCATTTGCTGTTAAATCTTGCATGTTTGTTGTATAACTCAAATATCCTGCTGTAACTAACATTAGTGCAATTACATATATTATAATTTGATTTTTTTTAAAGAATTTCATAACTAATCCCTCTTCTCTTTAATTTAATTCAAAAACCTGAATTTTATGTGTAGCAAGTCCTGTTACCGCTTCTACTGCTTGTATAATATTTGTTTTTACATTTGCATCACTTGCTCCTTTTGCTGTTATTATTGCACCTTCTATTTTAGGCTCTATTACTTTTTGAGTTATTGGGACTTTTTCTCCATCATTTTCTTGATAAATAATTTCTTTTTGCGAATCTGTTTCTTGAATTTTTCTTACACCTCCTGATGTGTCAGTTTCTTCTGTTGTACTTGTTTGTGAATTTTCGTTATACATTGCTACTACTTCACTTGATTCTGAGTAATTTACAAAGACATGCACTTCTCCTACTCCTTGAATTCTAGATAATATATTTTCTAAATTTGTTTCTAGATTACTTGTGGTTTCTGATTGTATATTATTTGTAGATATTGTATTATCTTGGTTTGCTAATATTTTTCCATCATCTATTACATCTTGTTTATCTGATTTTTCATCATTCCAAATTAAATTTATAGCGACTATTGTAATTATCAATATAACTATTAGAAAAACTAAATTTTCTATTTTTCTTTTCTGAATATTAGTTTTTTCATTATTCTCTTCTTTGTTTTCCAGACTATCTCCATTATCTTCAAGCTCTTTATTATTTTTTATTAACTTTTTTAATTTATCTCTAAACATTCTTCACTCACCTCATATTCATCTATTAAAAATGCTTTTATTTTACTTATGTCTGTATTTGAAATTGAATTTTCTTCATCTTCTTTATTCGATGTTTGATTTTCTCCTTGCCCTATTTTCACTTCTTTTATTTTTTGTATTTCCTCTACAATTATATTTTCTATACCTTTTTTATTATTTTCATTATCCTCAATATTTTCTTCTTTCACACCTATATTATTTTTAATACTTTCATAATTTTCTTCATTTATATAATTTTCATTGTCTGTATTACTGTTTTCTTTCATATATGTTTCATCATTTTTATTATTTTCATCTATACCATCTTCTCTTTCTTTATTATTTTTCTTTACTTTTAAACTAATCTTTTTTATTCCACTAGACTGCCCTGTATTATCAATCTCTGCTTTAACATCACATTTTTCTACTGAATATCCTTGATTTTCTAATTTTTCTTTTATGTCTTTTTGTAATTCTTCTACATATATTTCATTGAGTCTTTTATCCATAGATTCTTGATTTACTGTGTTTATATTTGTGTTTTGTGTTTGACTTGATACATATGTATTTATATCAAAATCATTAAAATTTAGCTTGTCTTTATTTTTTACTAAAGGAGATATTATATTAAATAATAAATATAATCCCATTACCATTTTTACATATTTTTTTGTTTTATTGTTTGGTAAGAGCATTTCTAATATAGATATTACTATAATGGCTAAAATTATATTTTTAGCCCAAGAACTTAATACTTCTATCATATATTATTGTATGATTTTTTTTACTGAATAACCATACTCTCCTTTCGCTTTATTTTACTTATTTATATTTATATAATTTTATGAAAAAAGATAAATGTATCTATCTATACATCATTCCACTATTAGAAATTTTAATTACTAATGTTGTTCCTATTATTACCATAAAAGAAATTGCCGATAATATTGCAAGTAATATTTTAAAAATATCACCTATTTGGTCTAATAAACTAATTATTTTTCCATCTGCTATTGGTTCACATACACTTGATACTAGTTTATAACATATTGTTAGTATTCCAAGTTTTATAATTGGCATTATACATATTCCTATTACTATAATTACTCCAACAAAACCTACTGCATTTTTTAAAATTATTCCACATCCTAATACTGTATCTACTGCATCTCCTAATATTTTTCCTACAATTGGTACTGCACTACTTACTACTGCTTTTGCTGTTTTTGCAGTAATTCCATCTACACTACTTGATAAGGTTCCTTCTATTGATAATACTCCAACAAAAATTGTTAATATTATTCCTAATACCCATGTTAAACTTGATTTCATAAATTTAGATAATTTTTCTATTTGTACTTTATCTGATATTTTTGAAACAATACAAATTGCTGCTATTATTAGTGTTATTGGTATAAATACCGTTTCTATTAAATTCCCTATAAAATTTATCATAAATAGTATAATTGGTTCTATTACACTTCCTGTTGTTATACTTCCTGTGTAAATCATAAGTGATAATAAAATTGGTACTAGGCAATTCATAAATCCTACTAAATTATTGGCTGTGTCTTTTACCATTTGTACTATATCTGAAAAATTTGATAAGATTATAGTTACTATTGCTATATATTGTACATAATATATAATGGTAGATATTGTGTCATTTTCTAGATTTTTACTTACTGCTTTTAAGATACTATGTATTATAATTATTACCAAAATACTTAATAATGTTTTTATTCCTGTTTGTAATTCTGTTCCAAACAAATTTAATATTCTTTGATATAAACTTTGGTTATCTATATTTCCAGATATTGCAGAATTTAATATTTCTGAAATATCTATATCTTCAAAAAATTCTCCTGTATATTTATTGCTATTTTCAATAAAACTATTTATCCCAAAGTTTTCTTTTTGTTCTTCTATTGTTTCTGCTGTATCTTCTTCTGCGCTTGTGTTAGATTCTCCTATACTTGTATTTGGTAGAAATAGAAATATTATTAAATAAAATATTATAAATATTTTTAATTTTTTAAACATTTTTAATTTATATCTTTTTAATATATTCTTCTTTTGAAAAAACATGTATTTTTATTTTTGTTTAACTCCTTTTTTATTTTTGATTAAAAAGTGATAAAATACTATTTGTAAAACTGACACATATTTTACATATCACTTAGACTAAGACAAATTTCGCTATAATAACCTTCTAATTTGGTAATAATTTTAAAATTAGCTCCAGCAAACTAGATAAAATCGGTATTGCCATTGATATAATAATTATTTTACTTCCTATTTCTATTTTGCTTGCAATTGCTGCTTCTCCTGAATCTTTGCAAATACTTACTGCAAATTCAGATAAAAATGCTATTCCTGTTATTTTTATAAGTAATGTTATAAATTCTGTATTTATATATGATTGATTTACTATAGATTTTATAAGATTTATTATTCCAGATAGTTTGTCCATTACTAATATTAAGATTAAAATTCCTGTTAATATACTTATATAAATAGCAAATTCAGGCTTATATTGTTTTAATAAAATTATAATTACTAATGCTATCAATGCAATTCCAACTATTTTTATAATATCCATATTGCCTCCTGAAATTTATAAATTTAAAAATATATTTCATTCTGGAAATTTTAAATTTATATATCTGTATTATTCTTACTCCCTCTTGATATTTATAAATTAAATAATGTTCTTACTGTGTCGAATAAACCACTAATTTCTTTTATTACCATTGTTAAAACTATAACTAACCCCGCAAGTGTCGTCATCATTGCTTGATCTTCTCTCCCTGCTCTTACTAATACTTGATGTAATACTGCAACTAATATTCCTATTGCTGCAATTTTGAATAATAAATTTATATCCATATTCCTACCATTCCTTCCCTATGCACAACTCATATTAAACTAATAAAATAACAATTACTAATCCAATGGTTGTCCCTAATTTTTGATATAATTTTTGATTTTTATCTTTTTCTTCTTGTGCTTGTTTTATTTGTACATCCAAAAAATTTTCTGTTATTTCTATTTGACTAACTTGTCCTTCTATATCTGTATTTCCTAATTGTTTAGATAATAACTTTAATACTCTTGCATCTTCATCTGTTAAATTAGTTATATTTCTAGAGTCATCTATTGCTTTATCAAAAGCTTTTGATATTGTATTTTCTTTTAGGTTTTTTATTGTCGATTTAAATATATAAGATACATTTTGTGTGGTATTTTCTGATATTTCTTTAAAAATTTCTGGTATTGTATTATATGTAAATTTAATTTTTGTTTTAAAAAAATTTAATGCTGTTTTTAACTCTTCTAATTCTTCTAATCTTTCTTCATATTTTTTTGATAATAATTTTCCTAGCATACTACTTGCTATAAATATTAAAAATAAAATTATATATTTTATTATTTGCATAGTTTAGCTCCTTTTATAGATTATGGGATATATTTTTTCTCATAAGTTACTATATTTTATGCTTAATCTACTTTTTTAGAACTAAATAAAGAAATTTTTAAATGAATATAATTTTTTCTAATATATTTTTTTCTAATAATTTATTTATATCTTTATTATTTTTTACATCATCTATACTTTTTCCATGCATTGTAAATATTCCTTTAACTCCCGAAATAACTGCTTTTTCTATAGCTTGTACATCTTGGCTACTTCCTATTTCATCACATGCTATTACTTCTGGTGCCATTGACCTTATTAGCATCATTATTCCTTTTTCTTTTGATACATTTTCTATTATATCTGTTCTTATTCCTACATCTTTTTGTGGAATTCCTCTGTAACATGCTGCTATTTCTCCTCTTTCATCTATTAAGCCACAATTTTTGCCTGTAAATGATAATTCTTGTATTCCATTACTTATATTTCTTACTATGTCTCTTAATATTGTGGTTTTTCCTTTTCCTGGTGGTGCTACAATTATTGTGTTATAAATAGTATTATCTTTTTGATTTATTATTTCTTTTAAAATATTTTTACTACATCCTTTTACCTCTCTTGCAATTCTAAAATTTAAACTAGAAATATATTTAAGATTTATTATTTTTTCTTCTTCTACTACTCCTGTTCCTGTTATTCCAACTCTATGCCCTCCTTTTACTGTTATATAACCTTCTGCTATTTGTTTTTTATATGCATATAAAGAATTTTCACATAATTTTTCTAGTGTTTGCATTATGTCTTTTTCTGTTACAATATAATTTATACATATATCTTGGTTTCTTAATTTTAAAATAATTGGTCTATTTATTCTTATTCTTATTTCTTCTATATTTTCTTCTATTTTTAAGTTTTTTTCATTCATAAGTATTTCTAGAATAGCATTATGTATATTAACTGAAAAATAAATTAAAATTTCTTGCATTAAATCATTTCCTTTTTTCTGATTTTCTACTTACCCACATATATATAATGAAAATAGAGAATATAATAATTGTTACACTATTATATTCTCTATTTTATTTTTTAGAACTTATTTTTTATAACATTTAACCTTACAATTCATATTTTTATTTTTTAATCTTGAAAGACCTTAGACTATATACTTTTAAAATTTATAATACAGTTTCTTTAAGGCTTTTACTATATTTTAATTTGTAATTAATATTTAATTATATAAATTTAGTATTAAAATCTAATATTAAGAATTATTATTTTCTAAAAATTCTCCTTCAATAACTACTTTATTTACACGTCCATTTTCTGCATATTCTAGACTAACTTGATATTCTTTAGCATTATCAATATATCCTGTTGCATTATTTCCATATTTAGTTTCATCATCTAAATTTTCTATACCTACAAATTCTATTTCTACTCTTGTATTTTCTTCCGCATCATCTAAATTACTTGTATCAACTCCAGCATTATTTGCCTGTATTTCCTGAATTAAGGCTCTTACCATTGTTCCTCTTTGTATTCCTTCATATTGTACAAACTGATTATTAAATGTTGTTATTTCCATACTTGACATATCTGTATTATCTACTGTATTTTGTGCTTGTTGCATTATATTATAAGCTAAAGTTGTTCCTGGGAATAAATATATCATTGGATTTCCATATTCAAATCCTAATTCCTCCATTTGGTCTGTATTTACATCTACTATTCTTTGACCTAATGCTCCTATAAAATTTTGCAATGTAGATGTATCATAATTATTTAATATTATACTATTATCTTCTGATAAATCTTCTACATTAATTGAATCAACAAAATTTATTGCATTTTCAACATTATATGTATATCCAATAGATTGTTCATCATCTATTATTTCGATACCTAACTGATAACCTTCACTCACATTTTGTAAATTATCCATTCCTGAATAATCAGAATTAAAATATATACTCATTGATTGTGTATCAGACTCTTTAAACATTAGCTCAAAAGTATATTTTAGATTGCCAGCATCACTATTTTTATTTAGTAACATTTGTAAATCATCACCATAGTTAAGAGATATATTTGCTAATCCTGATTTTTCTATTTGCAATGTTATTACTACATTTCCTTCTTCTGCTATATTTCCTTCCAATTCAGATAATATTGATTCAAAAGAATCAGCATTTAATACATCTTCTCCTAAAAATTCATTTATTTTTCCTAATGTTATTTCATCAGTTTGTAATGTTTTTATTAGTTCTGTTAATAAATCTTTAAAATCATTATATGATATTGTTAAAGTATATGCTGTTCCTGCATCATTACTTTCTTTTGTAAATTGTTCATCTTGTAGTTTTTCATTTAATACTGTCATATATTTTTCTTTTAATTGTTCTTTTTCTTCATCTGTAAATTCTATTGTTTTTGTATTACTTGAGATTTCTATTTTATCTGGTATTTGACTTACATCTTCTATTCCTAGTTTTTCTGCCAAATCTTTTAAATTATTATTTTCAATAGTAACATATTTTTCTGAAACTGTATCTGTTTGTATCCCATAAAAATCTTCATTATGGCGATATATCAAAGGCCATTCTACATCATCTGAATAATGTAGAGTTATATTTTGTTCAGCTTTATTTTTAGTTTTGTCTGTTTTTCCAGAAAATTCTATACTAAAATCATCAAGTGCTTGTGTTATATCTTCTGTTTCTCCTAGACCTTCTAAATTAACATCTGCATAAAACTTACCTGTATTTTCATATGGTGTTTGCTGTTTTTTGTTTTCATATTCAGATAAACTTGTTTCTATAAATCCATTTTCTTTATCTAAAATTTTTGCAAATTGTTCAAAAAATAATTGTTTATTAGTTTTAAAAATATCTGTCATAAAATATAGATATGCAAATACTCCCAACAAAACTATTATTAAAATTAAAACTATAATAATTATATTTCTAATCATTTTTGTTCCATTACTTTTTTTTGGAACTGAATCTAGATTTTTCATATGAATTCCCCTTTACAATTTTATATATTATTATATCTATAGTTAAACTAGCTAAAATCTTCTATTTATACTATTTTAAAATTATATATTTTTTATCTATTCTTCCCAGTTATGATATACATTAGAAACATCATCTAATTCATCTAATTTTTCTAATAATCTTTCCATTTTTTCTACACCTTTTTCATCTAATGTTACTGTTGTTGTTGGGACCATTTGTACTGATGCTTCTATAAATTCTAAACCTGATTCTTCTAATTTTTCTCTAACTGCTTCAAAATCACTTGGCTCTGTTGTTATTTCATAAACTTCGTCTTCTGATACAAAGTCTTCTGCTCCAGCATCTAATGCAAGCATCATTAGCTCATCTTCTTCCATATTACAAGCATCTTTTTCTATTATAATTACTCCTTTTTTGTTAAACATATATGATACACATCCTGTTGTTCCTAAATTTCCTCCTGCTTTATCAAATACATGTCTTACATCTGCTGCTGTTCTATTTTTGTTGTCTGTTGCTGCTTCTACTATTACAGCTACTCCATTTGGTCCATATCCTTCATATGTTATTTCTTCATAGTTTTCATTACTTGTTGATGCTTTTTTTATTGCATTATTTATTGTGTCATTTGGCATGTTTGCTGCTTTACATTTTGCAATTACACTTTTTAGTTTTGAATTTCCTGCTGGATCTGGTCCTCCTTCTTTTACTGCTATTAGTAATTCCCTTCCTAATTTTGTAAATGCTTTTCCTCTAGCTGCATCTGCTTTTCCTTTTTTGGCTTGTATGTTGTGCCATTTACTGTGTCCTGACATTGTTAATTCCTCCTTCTTATTTTTTTAATATTTAAGCCAGTTTCGGCTGTTTCTGTTATATAAGCTATTTTTTGAAATTTCTTTATTGTCTTTTGCTCATTTATATAGGGTTTCAAGATTCTCTATCCAACAAATTGTGACAAAGTAGTTCCAGAAATTTCACATTTTTTTTTATATAAATAGATTATTTGGTTATTAAACCTATCCAATTTTTAAACAACACCATAAATATTTTATCACATTTTTTTTGCTTTGTGTAGTATTTTACAAATATTTTTTGTGTTCCACTCATGTCAGTATTATACACATACTCTTTAACATATTTTTGTATTTATGTAAGCTTTAGGGATGATTACTAAGAAAAAAGTTAGCAAATATTATATATTTGCTAACTATTCATCTTTTAAATATTTTTCCCAATCCATAAAAGCATGACCTATTCTTACTACTAATGCTTTAGAATTTTCGTCATCCACTATATAAAAAACTATATAATTTCTTACATTGATCTTTCTAATGTTTTTATGTCCAGTTAAATCTTCACTTAAAATAGGCATACTCCCTGCAATATTCTCTAAATTTTTCAATTCCTGTTTAAATAAAATTTTGTATTTGTCTGCTATAATATCTCCTGCCAAACTAAATCGTAGATATGAAATAATATTTTTTAAATCTTGTTCAGCAGTTTCTGAAAGCTCAACTACATATTTTTTCATAACATTGCTCCATTCTCTTTATATACTATCAATTTTAGCAAATGCTTCATCTAAAGAAATTACTCTATTTTCTTTTATATCATCTAAACCTTTTTGTAGCTTTTCTTTTAAATCTTTTTTACTCTTTATTGTTACGCTATCTGGAGCTTCTGTATCTATATATGATAGTTTTAAATATTCTATGAAATTGATAACTTGATCTGTAAGTTCCTCTGGCAATGTTTCAATTTCATTATACAATTTTTGTTTTTCTATCGACATATTTATTACCTCCATAAATCAATTTATATTATTATACCATCTTTTCTCTTTAAAATCTATGAATTTAAAAATATTTTTGCTGAAAATTCAATTCAAGCAATAACTTACTATTTGTTTAACACAAAATAATTATAACATCTTAACTAAAAAAGTATATAAATAAAAAAATAATAGATCAAAATATCTTCTGTAAAATTTATAATTTAACCTATTATTTCTTATGCTAAAAATTTATGTTTACTATTTTTTATTAATTACATAGATAATTATTTTTATACTATAAATCATCTATTAAAAGAAAAATTATTATATTATTTTCTTTCTACAAATTGTTCTACTCTCATGTGAAGATGATTTTTACAAGCAACTGTTAATCTATATGCTGGTCTATTTTTCTTCATAAATATTGGTGTATAAAATACATCTAATGCACCATTTTTAAATAATTTTTCTCCGAGTATATCCTAATATTTCCCCATTACAGTCATCAATATTTGTTTCCATTACCATCATTACTTTTTATTGTCTATCATAATATATCATTTAGAGTTAACTTCAAGTCAATACTTAATCGTTATTTTTCTATATCATTATACTCGCACAACTATAAATGGAAGTAATTATTAAATATAATCACTTCCATCATATTACCATTTTTATAGAACTTTATAACACTTTTTCAATCTTTATATATCATTTGATACTTTTTTATTATTCTACTTTCTTATTATTATTGTTTTACTATCTTAATTTCTATAGCTTCCATTCTCAAATTTTTTCCTGTTGTTCCTGCTTCTTCTCCATCTTTTACCCAGTCTTGCCATCCTTGACCTTGTACATATGCTCTGTACATTACACTATAACCAGGTAAATTTGTTAATTTTATTTTTACTGCTTCTACTTTTTTATTTTGTCCTGTTGTTCCTGCTTGTGCTCCATCTTTTACCCAGTTTTCCCATCCTATATCTTGTACATGTGCTTGATATTCTATACTTGCTCCTTCTGGTACTCCTGTTAGCTGTAAGATTATTGCTTCTATTTTTAAGCCTTTATTTACAATTCCTGATGTAACTCCATTAGACTTACTATATCTGCCTTCCCAACCTCTATCTTGTATATGTGAATAATATTGTACTCCTGGGTTCATTTCTGGTGCTTCTGAAGTTTTTACTATTTTTATTTGTATTGCTTCTAATTTTAAATTTTTTCCTGTTGTTCCTGCTTCTACTCCATCACTTACCCAGTCTTTCCAACCTTGACCTTCTACATATGCTCTATATATTACACTATATCCTGGCATATTTTTTAGTCTTATACGTACTGCTTCTATTTTTTTATTTTGTCCAGTTGTTCCTGATTGAGCTCCATCTTTTTTCCAATCTTCCCAACCTAAATCTTGTACATGAGATTTATATTCTATACTTGCTCCTTCTGGTACTCCTGTTAATTGTAACATCATTGCTTCTACTTTTAATCCTTTTCCTTCTATTCCTGATGTTGCTCCATTAGTTTTACTATATCTTGATTCCCATCCTCTATCTTGTATATGTGAAAAATATTGTACTCCTGGAGTTGTTACTGGTGCTTCTTCAGTTTTTACTATTTTTATTTGTATTGCTTCTAATTTTAAATTTTTTCCTGTTGTTCCTGCTTCTATTCCATCACTTACCCAATCTTTCCAACCTTGACCTTCTACATATGCTCTATACATTACACTATATCCTGGCATATTTTCTAATTTTATACGTATTGCTTCTATCTTTTTATTTTGTCCAGTTGTTCCTGATTGAGCTCCATTACTCTTCCAGTCTTCCCAACCAATATCTTGAACATGTGATTTATATAAAATTTTTGCATTTGAAGGGACATTACGTAACCTTATTTGTATAGCTTCTACTTTTAGTCCCACTCCTGCAACACCTGATGTCTCTCCATTTCTATATGCATATTCATCTTCCCATCCTTTATCTTGTACATGGCTAAAATATTCTACTCCTATTTGTGCTTTTATAACTGTTACTTTACATTGTGCTGTTTTGCTTCCTACTTTTGCTGTTATTGTTGCTGTTCCTTCTGCTATTGCTGTTACTTTTCCATTTTGTACTGTTGCTATTTTTGAGTCTGATGTTGTCCATGTTACTGTTTTATTATCTGTTGTATCTGTTGGATTATAATTAACATTTAATGTACTTGAATCTCCTATTTCTAATTCCATTGTATTTCTATCTAAACTTATACTTACAAGTGGAGCTGTAACTGTTACTTTGCATTGAGCTGTTTTACTTCCTACTTTTGCTGTTATTGTTGCTGTTCCTGCCCCTACGGCTGTTATTTTACCATTTTGTACTGCTGCTATTTTTGAATCTGATGTTGTCCAAGTTACTGTCTTATCATCTGTTGTACCTGTTGGATTATAGTTTACCACTAAATTTTCTGTCTTTCCTTTTTCTAATGTCATTGTACTTTTATTTAAACTTATACTTATAAGTGGTGCTTTTACTGTTACTTGATATGAAATTGATTTTTCTCCTATTTTTGCTGTTATTGTTGCTGTTCCACCATCAACTCCAGTTATTTTTCCGTTTTTATCTACTGTTGCAACTTTTGTATTTGAACTTGTCCACTCAAAACTTTGTGGTTGTAATTCTGTTCTTACAAATGTCCAGCCTGTATTTACAGTATACATTTTTTTTGCATCTTTAGTTTCACCTTTATTTAATGAAACACTAGTAGTATCAACATTAAATTCGATATATCTATCCATTATATCAATTTCTTGTGTTTTTGTAACATTTGATGGTTTTGCTTGAGGCTCATTTGCTGTACTACTTGAAAAACACTGTACCCAATAATATATTCCATTTACATTAAAACATCCTATTCCTATACTTTTCCATGAAGAATTTAAAATATTAGATTTATGTCCTGCTGAATTCATCCATTGATTCATAACAGCTGATGCAGTTGTTGAACCTGCAGCTATATTTTCTGCAGAGATTTTTGAATTTATTGAAAAACAACTTGTACTATCTGTTCTTGTATGTTCAAATAATACTGATGTTTCCACAGCTCTTAACATTGCATCATCTAATATTTCTTCATCCATTTTTAGAGCTGTTCTACCTAATTTTGCTCTTTCTTGATTTACTAATCCTAAAACTTCATATGCTTTATTATAATCAAATGTTCCATTTACATATGCTGAATTTACTGCTGCATATGCTCCATTATCTAATTTTTTTAGTTTAGTGTTTGAAATATCAACAATTGTATTATCTTCAAAAGCTCCTGCTACAATATATGTAACTTTTGAAGGGATTACTACTTTATCTAAATTTGTACATCCTAAAAATGCATAACTCATTGTCTCCAAATTTGCTGGTAAAGTTATTTGTGTTAAAGATGTATTATTATAAAATACCCTTGAATCAAAATTTTTTATATTATCATTTAATTTTACGTTTGTCAATTTACTACATCCTGCAAACATTGAATATGGTAAATCACAACTTGAATTTACTTGTACTGTTGTCAATTCTTCACAATCATTAAATGGTCCAAATCCCATTGTTGTTACAGATTCTGGGATTACAACTGATGTTAAAAGTGTTCTACCAAAACACCAATCTCCTAAAGATGTAACACTTTGTGGAATTGTTATTCCTGTTATTTGTGCATCTAAAAATGCATTAGCTCCAATTGCAGTTACTGTACTTGGTATTGTATATGTTCCTGTTCTTCCTGTTGGAAATAATTTTATTGTTTTTTTATCTTTACTCATCAATATTCCATCAACAGATGTATATGTTGGATTTTGTGCTGAAACTGTTATATTTTGTAATTTCATACTTTTTATAAATGCCTCTTCTGATATATCTGTTAATTTTGCAGGAATATTTATTGTTGTAAAAATTGATGATGTAAATGCTTGTGAACCTATTTTTTCAACATTATTTCCCATTGTTACCTTTTCAAGTGAAGATGTCATCATAAAAGCTGCATCTTTTATTTCTTTAACAGAATCAGGTATTATTATTTCTTTTAATTTTGAATTATATGCAAAACAATATTCTTCTATTTCTGTTACTGTATTTGGTATTGTATATGTTGTTAATTCTTTTTGCTGAGGACATATTACAATTTTAGTTTTATCTTTGCTAAATAATATTCCATCTACAGATATATATGCTGTATTTCCTGACTCAACTGAAAAATTTTTTACTAATGTCTGTATAAATGCAGAACTACCAATAGATTTTACACTACTTGGTATCACTATATTTTCACCAACATATGTTCTTGCAAATGCATAATTACCTATAGTCTCAACCGAATTTCCAAAAGTAACTTTCTTTAAGTTTGCACAATAATAGAATGCATAATCATCTATTACTTTTACTGTATCTGGTATTGTAACTTCATCAATTTCTAATAGAAAATAAAATGCATATCTTCCTATACTTGTTACTGTTTTACCACCTAATGTTGATGGTATTTTTAATGATGTATCATATGAAATTTTAGAATCATCAAAACCAGTTATTTCAACTGTTCCATCATCTAATTCTTCATATTCATATGCTGATTCTGGCACATTTTCTGTTCCAGCTGCATATGTATTAGTATTTGTCAAAAGTATTATTACAGACATTATAATTAAAAGAATTATAGAATATATTATAATACTTTTTATACATTGACTTTGTTTTTTCATTTTATCACACCCCTACTTTTTACTATTTTATTTTCATAGTTTTAATGTAAGTTTTTCTTTATGCTTCTCTTTTTGTATTTTGTTCAAACATGTTAGCTTTGATTTTTTTATTTTTTCATTCCCCCCTTCTTTCGAAAACATTGTATCATTTCATATGCTATTTGAAAACAGTTTTAATAGAAAATTCTATCTTTTTGTTTTTAAAATTTCTTTTTGTTCATCCGTTAATCTATAAGACTCTATAGCCTTCTGAATTGCTTTTCTATATGTAAAATCATCTAATTTACAAGTTTCCAAATAACTTAAAGTCTCATCATAATATTTAACCAAACAAATAGATATACACCATGCAACCGCCATTTTTACATAGTAAGCATCATTTTCTATTTTGTCACAAATTTTATATATTTCATTTAATCTTTTTTCTTCTATATAATAATCTAATATCATTACAATTGCAAACCTAATTTCAAATTCTTTATCACTATTCAAATATTTTTTTAGTAAATTCCAAATTTCATCTTTATATTTTTTTGTTATCTTTAATCCAGTACAAAAAGTATCACAAACTGCCCAATTATCTATTTTTGGTACAAATTTCTCAATATCATTCATTATATCTTTAATATCAGCTTTTGTATTTAAACCAATAATCATTCCCTTTAACATTATTTCTTCATAATAAATTCCATTCCTTTCTCGCTTCGCTCTAAAGGCACACATAGGAATGAAAGCCTTGAGCTTAAAGCATTTTTATTATATAATATCTCA
>CAJFJM010000016.1 GCA_904384245.1 uncultured Clostridia bacterium | reverse complement strand
CAGAAACAGACTTCGTAGCAAAAAATGAAGAATTCAAAACATTTGTAATGAATGTTGCAAAACAAGTAGTTGAAACAAACCCAAAAGATGTTGAAGAACTATTAGCACAAGAAGCAAAATTTGAAGCAGGAAAAACAGTAAACGAAGCATTAATCGGAAAAATAGCAACAATAGGAGAAAACTTAAGTATAAGAAGATTTGCAAGATTTGAATCAAAAGGACTATTAGAAAAATACATCCATGGAGATGGAAAAATAGCAGTATTAATAAATATGACAAGCGGAGATAAAGAACTTGCAAAAGACCTATGCATGCAAATAGCAGCAGCAAGACCAGAATTCGTAAAAAGAGAAGAAGTACCACAAGAAAGAGTAGACAAAGAAATGGAAATCCTAAAAGTACAAGCAATGAATGAAGGAAAACCAGAAGCAATTGCAGAAAAAATAGTACAAGGAAGAGTAGGAAAATTCTATGAAGAAATCTGCTTAGTAGACCAAGTATTTGTAAAAGACTCAAGCAAAAAAGTATCTGACTTATTAAAAGAAAAAAATGCAGAAGTAGTAGAATTTGCTAGATTCGAAAAAGGAGAAGGAATCGAGAAAAAAGAAGAAAACTTCGCAGAAGAAGTAATGAACCAATTAAAATAGGGATTTAGGGACGGTCCTTAAAATCCCTTCTAGAAGGGATTTTGGGGACGGACCTAAATTTCTGCGGTTGAATAAACCGTTCCGGTTCGATACTAGCCATCGGTACCATTAAAACACCAAGTATTTCGAAAGAATAAAACTTGGTGTTTTAATTTAAAAAATAATAAAAAAGATGAAAACCAAAATTCTCAGGATTAGTACAAACTAATCAAAGGCAGTCTGATCAACTGCCTTTATTTTTGCACAAAAAAAGAGACATGTGGTCAACATATCTCGTGAACATTTGAGTTCTTCGATTATTCTCTTGCTTAAGCTAAATATAGTATACTACATTTTTATTATATGTCAAATGTTTTTTTAAATTTCATTTTTTTAAAATATTTTACTAATATCTTTTAATAAATCATTTACATCTTTTAGAAAAAGAATTTAACAGAGAATAAAATGTTACATAAATATTAAATTTTTATCCATAAAAAATTAATAAAATCTTAAAAAATACTATTCAATTTACAAAATATATGATAGAATAGCAAAAGAATAAGAAGATAGGAGTGAAAAAATTGGTTAAGTATAAACGCGTACTATTAAAATTAAGTGGAGAAGCACTAGCGGGAGATAAAAAAACAGGAGTAGATGCAGAAACAGTTGGAAAAATATGTGACAAGATAAAAGAAATTGTTGAAATGGGAGTACAAGTAGCAATTGTAGTAGGAGGAGGAAACTTCTGGAGAGGAAGAAATGGACATCAAATGGAAAGAACAACAGCAGATTATATGGGAATGCTAGCAACTGCAATGAATGGTTTAGCACTTCAAGATGCATTAGAAGCAAGAGGAATACATTCAAGAGTACAAACTGCAATAGAAATGAGAGAAATAGCAGAACCATTTATCCAAAGAAAAGCAGAAAAACATTTAAATAGAGGAAGAGTAGTAATATTTGCATGTGGTACAGGACATCCATATTTTACAACAGATACAGCAGCAGTATTAAGAGCAACAGAAATAAAAGCAGATATAATATTACTTGGAAAAGCAATAGATGCAGTATATTCAGCAGACCCAAAATTACAACCAGATGCAATTAAATTTGAAGAAATATCATATTTAGATGTATTAAATAAAGACCTAAAAGTAATGGATTCAACAGCAACAGCAATGTGTAGAGACAACAATATACCACTATTGGTATTTGGAATCTCAGACCCAGAAAATATTGTAAGAGCTGTAAAAGGAGAAAAAATAGGCACAATAGTTTCATAAGATAAAATTTTAAAATAAGAGGGGAAAATGAAAAATAATAATGAATGGTATAAAGCCAATATTTTAAATAGTAAAGATAATGGTGAAAGTCAAAAATTAAAACAAGAAAAATACGAAAAAGCCAATAAATATATAGTAAACAGAAGAATAAATTTACTTATACTTTTAAGTATAATACTCATAATTTTAGTATTTTTAGTGTTTTTCTATAAACCAAATTCAATAGATTTTTTATTAGAATTAAAAAATACTTTTACTAATGGAATAATAATAATTTTAGGAATATTAGTAAGTGCAATAATAATTTCAAATGTTCTAATAAAAGAGAAAAAGATATTAAGTAATCTATTAAAAATAATATTATTATTTAATATCATGTTTATAGTCATATTTATAGGAGTAGAAGCCAATTTAAATAAAACATATAATAATGAAGAAAAATTCGGAGAAATATATGATACAAAAATAGAAAATAAAAATGACAAAGAATATATAGATATGTGGAAAAGCTTATTATCAATGGATATGAAAACAAAAACAGAAAGAGAAATATTTATAGATGAAAATATGTCACAATACACATATTTTAGAATAAGAGTATATCTAGTATTTGTATTATATGTTATAACAATGATGGCAAATACATATATGATTTCCAAAATAGACAAAGGAATAAAGGGACAAGAAAAATTAAAAGACTTTGATAGAATTTTATTAAAAAATGAAGATAATAAAGAAAAATAGGAAAAACAAGTTTAAAATAATATCAAAAACACAAAAAATTTAATTCAAATTTGTAAGATAAAGAGAAAGGATGATATAAAAATGGATTATCAAAATTTAAAAGAAAGAATGGAAAAAACAATAAACGTATTTTCTGAAAAATTATCAGAAGTAAGAGCGGGAAGAGCAAATCCTGCAATATTAAATAAGGTAAAAATTGATTATTATGGAACACCAACACCAATAAACCAAGTAGCAGGAATTTCAGTTCCAGAAGCAAGAATGATACTTATACAACCATGGGATGTAAGTGTATTAAAAGACATAGAAAAAGCAATACTAGCATCAGATATAGGAATAAACCCAAATAATGATGGAAAAGTTATAAGATTAGTATTTCCAGAACTAAATGAAGAAAGAAGAAAAGAACTAGTAAAAGATATTAAAAAAATGGCAGAAGAAGCTAAAGTTGCAGTAAGAGCAGTAAGAAGAGATGGTATAGAAGAAGCAAAAGCAGAACAAAAAGAAGGAAACATAACAGAAGATGAATTAAAACAAGCAGAAAATGAAATACAAAAAATAACAGACAAAAGTGTAGAAGAAATTGATGAAATACTTGCAAAAAAAGAAAAAGAAATAATGTCAGTATAGTATTTAATGAAAAAGATAGTCATAAATTATATAAAGGAGATTAAATAGTTTTATTAAAGAAATGGAAATAAAAGAAGAATTAAAAAAATATCAAGAAATTATCAATAATGAGTTAGAAAAACAAATACAAGTAAGTAGCAATATGGAGAAAATATTATATGAATCAATGAATTATAGTCTACTTGCAGGAGGAAAAAGAATTAGACCAATACTAGTTTTAGCAACATATCAATTATTTAAAAAAGACTATAAAATATGCATACCATATGCAATAGCACTTGAAATGATTCATAATTTTATCTTAATACATGATGACTTACCAGGAATTGATAATGATGATTTTAGACATGGAAAATTAACAAACCATAAAAAATATAATGAAGCAACAGCAATACTTGCAGGAGATGCTTTATTTAATAAAGGATACAATATAATAAGTGAAGACTTAAAAAATACATCTGACCAAAAAGAAATATCTAAAAAACTAAAAATATTTAATGAATTTACAATAGCAGTTGGCAAAATGATAGATGGAGAATACATAGATACAGAATTTGAAGGCAAAAAAATTACAAACCAAGAACTAAAATATATACATTCACACAAAACAGGAGAGTTACTAAAATTACCAGTAAGAATGGGAGCAATATTAGGAGATGCAACAGAAAAAGAACTAGAAGCAGTAACAAAATACGCAGAAAATATAGGATTAGCATTTCAAATAAAAGATGATATATTATCAGAAGAAGGAGACGAAAAAGTTCTTGGAAAGCCAGTAGGAAATGACAAAAAAATGGAAAAATGCACATATGTATCACAATATGGATTACAAGGAGCAAAAGAAGAACTAGAAAAAGTTACAAAAGAAGCAATAAAATGTTTATCAATATTCAAAGAAAAATCAGAATTTTTAAAAGAGCTAGCAATATATATATCAGAAAGAAACAAATAGAATATATTTTTAATAAAACATAAAACAAAAATATTTATAAAAAGTTTCATCTCGAAAGAAAGGAATTATAAAATGGAAAATGATAATTTACCTAAACATATAGCAATAATATTAGATGGTAACAGAAGATGGGCAAAATCAAAAGGTAAACCAGCAAGTTTTGGACATAAAACAGGTGCAGACACACTAGAAAAAATAGTAAGATATGCAAATAAAATAGGAATAAAATATTTAACAGCATATGTATTTTCTACAGAAAACTGGAAAAGAAGTCAAGAAGAAGTATCAGCACTTATGATGATACTACAAAATTATTTAGACGATTTTGGAAAAAGAGCAGATTTAGAGAATATAAAAATAAATATAATAGGAAATCCAAATAGACTATCAGAAAAAATGCAAAAAAGCATAAATAATTGTATGGAAAGAACAAAAAATAATACAGGAATAGTATTTAATATAGCACTAAATTATGGAGGAAGAGATGAAATATTAAGAGCAGTAAGAAAAATAGCAAATGAAGTTAAAGAAAACAATCTAAATCCAGATGAAATAACAGAAAATACAATACAAGAAAATCTATATACAAAAAATCAACCAGATCCAGATTTAGTAATAAGAACAAGTGGAGAAATGAGATTAAGTAATTTTCTATTATGGCAAATAGCATATTCAGAATTTTTATTTGTACAAAAAAATTGGCCAGATTTTAATGAACAAGATTTAGATAAAGCCATAGAAGAATATCAAAAAAGAACAAGAAAATTTGGAGCAAACTAAAAATATGCAATATAAATATTACAAGTTATAAAACAGATAAATATATAAGATTTTGTTGAAAATTTTTATGAATTTATAAATATTATTATACGAGAAAGGAAAAAATAATGGATATCAAAAGAATAACATCAGGGTTACTAGGTTTTCCCTTGGTTCTAATCATATTACTAATAGGAAACAAATATGTAGTAGATATATTATTAACAATTGTAGCATTACTTGCAATGGATGAATATTTAAATGCAATATCAAAAGTATGTAAACCAATAAGATGGGTAGCATATTTAAGCTGTATAAGCATAGCAATTGTTCATCTAGTGCCAAAAGAAAGTATAAGTACAATAACAACATTGGCAATACCAACAATACTATTAGTACTATTTGCACATATAATAGCAACAAATATGAAAATAACATTTAAAGATGTAGCATATACTTTTTTAGGAATATTTTATGTAGTATTTTTCATGATGTTTGTAGCACTAATAGATGGAATGGAAAATGGAAAAATTTTAATTTGGTATGCAATATTTGCAGCATGGGGAACAGATATATTTGCATATTTTATAGGTAAAAAATTCGGAAAACATAAATTTAGTAAAGTAAGTCCAAAAAAATCAATAGAAGGTTGTATAGCAGGAACAATAGGAGCGATACTAATAATTTTAATATACACATATTTTATCAACACATATTTTAATTTAAATTATTCATATATATATATAGGAATAATGGCAATAATATTAAGTCTAATAGGTCAAATAGGAGATTTTGTAGCATCAAGCATAAAAAGATATGTAGATATTAAAGATTATAGTAATTTAATACCAGGGCATGGAGGAATGCTAGACAGAATAGATAGCCTTATATTTTTAGCACCATTTGCATATGTGTTTTTCACATTATTATAATGTACAAACAAAAGAGGGAGCAAAAAATTCTCTCTTTTATTATTGGATAGGAAACAATATGAAACTTTAGCTTACTCAACTTAAAGTGAAAATAAATAAGATTTTATTTTCAAAAGAAAATCGACTTTTTATCTTTGAACATCTATGGATTTTTCCGTATACAACAAGAAAAGTAACCTTTTATTTTAATTTTATAACTAATTACATGAAAGGAGGATAAAACTTGTTAACAATTATAATTTCAATAATAAAAATAATAATTCTTCTAGGACTTTTGATAATAATACATGAAGCAGGACATATGATTGTAGCAAAAAAATGCAAAGTAAAAGTAAATGAATTCTCAATAGGTTTTGGACCAATCATCTGGAAAAAGCAAGGAAAAGAAACCAAATACACATTAAGACTAATACCACTTGGAGGATTTTGCAGTATGGAAGGAGAAGACGAAAAATCAGACCAAGAAGGTTCTTTTTCAAAAGCCAGTATACCAAGAAGAATAGCAATAGTAATAGCAGGAGCAACAGTAAATATAATATTTGGACTTTTAGTATTTTTTATACTAATGTCAACTACAGGAAACTATATAAGTAATACAGTAGAAGGAGTAATAGACGGATACAGTGCACAGCAAATTGGCTTAGAACAAGGAGACAAAATTATCAACTTAGATGGAAAAGAAATAAAAAGCAAGTATGATTTAGATGAAGTATTACAAGACATAAAAGAAAATAGACAAGTATCAATAAAAATAGAAAGAAATGGAGAAATCTTAGAATATAACACGCAATTAACAGAAGTAGTATCAAAAACAACAGGACTATATTTAGATGAAGAATGTAAAGTAATAACAATAGAAAAAGGAAGTGCAGCAGACAGACAAGAAGTACAAACAAATGATAAAATAATAAAAATAAATCATGAAGATATAAACAATAATTTAGAAAAAGTAGTAAATGCAATTCAAGAAAAAGGAGTAGGAACAATATTATTAACAGTAGAAAGAGGAAATGAAACTCTAGACATAGAATTAACACCAGACCATGTATCAACATACTACTTAGGAGTAAATTTAAAACCAGCAGAAGACACAATAATAAATCACATAATATATGGAGCAATGGAAACAAAAGAATTTTGTTTTTCAATAGTAGATAATCTAAAACAACTATTCACAGGAAAAGTAGGAATAGACCAAATGATGGGACCAGTAGGAATAGCACAAACAGTATCACAAACAAGTAACATACAAGAATTTATATATCTACTAGCACTAGTATCATTATCATTAGGAGTAACAAACTTATTACCAATACCAGCACTAGACGGTGGTAAAATACTAATACTAATAATAGAAGCAATAAGAAGAAAACCATTAAAACAAGAAACAGAACTTAATATTCAATTATTAGGATTTTCTTTCTTAATAGTTTTATCTGTATATGTAGCATATAATGATGTATTAAGAATATTTTAAAAATATATAATGCTATATCATACTATAATTGAATACTAAAAAACTTCAAAAAAAGAATAACACCAATTGAAAATAAAGAATATAGAGTATAGCACCAATTTTACGGTAAAATACTCTATATTTTATATTTATATTAAATATTCATTTTTTGCAAGTCCATTTTTAGACTGACTTCTCTACAAATATTTTTTCAATTTTTCAACAGTATGTTCCTGAAAAGCAATAAAATCCTTCAAAATAGACTTAATTTCATGAGTAGTATCAGGATTATGATTCCATAACTTAACCCCCTCAATTATACCCATATTAGTACCTTGAAGCATCATTTCAGCAATTTTAGAATTACTTTTATCCATTAAAGTATTCATCTCAATACTCACCCAACCCATAGCTTTTTGCATAGGATTAAGTTGTTCAGGAGTATCAGAATAATGACTAATTTCTTCATTAGTTCTTTCAAGTAAATTGTTATATTCTGCATATTGATTTAATAAATCATCTTTAAGATTTTGATCATCAACTTTTTCTGTAATATTAGAAATAGAATCTAAACCCATTTGAAGACCTTTACCAATTTCATTTAAAATATATTTTGAATCACTCATAAATTTACCTCCAATCAATTATATTATGGACGAAAAATTAGAAAAATATTAGAATTTGATTATTATATTTAATCTTTATTTAAATAAAAAATATATAAAAAGATTCAAAGATTATAAATAAAAATTATAAAAAATGAAAGAAATTAAAGAATTAAAAAAATTTAATAAATAATTAAAAGAGATTCTTTAAGTAAATAATTTGTATTCTGAAAAAGGAAAAAATATTAAAAAGTCTAGAGAAAAAGCTTGAAAAATAGCAAGGAATAATATTGCTATTTTAAAACTAATATAGTAAAATAATAAAGGAAAGTCAAAAGAAAGAGAAGTGGTAAAAATGAAAAAACTACCATATGGAATAAGTAATTACGAAGAATTAGTAAAAGATGGCTACTATTATGTAGATAAAACAATGTATATAGAACAATTAGAAAATTTAGCAGAAAAGAGAATAATGTTTCTACGCCCAAGAAAATTTGGAAAAACATTATTTACAAGTACACTAGAAAACTATTATGACACAAAAAAGAAAGATGAATTTGAAATATTATATGGAGATACATATATAGGAAAAAAACCAACAAAATTAAAAAATAGTTATTATATATTAAAATTTAATTTTTCAGGAATAGATACAACAAATGAAGAAACCACAATAAAAGGTTTTAAAAGTAAAGTTCAGTCATCAATAAAATTTTTTGTAGAGAAATATGGGTTGGATTTTTTTGTAAACAATCAAGAAGAAGCTGAAAATATATTAGATGATTTAATAAAAGCTTTTAAGATTCAAAAGGCAGAAGAAAAAATATATGTAATTATAGATGAATATGACCATTTTGCAAATGAATTATTAGGATTTAACACAAATCAATTTAAAAGCTTAGTATCAAAAAATGGAAAAGTAAGAAAATGGTATGAAATATTAAAAGAAGGTACAGAAAGTGTAATAGACAGAATATTTATAACAGGAGTAGCCCCAATAACATTAGATAGTTTAACTTCTGGATTTAATATAGGGTTAGATATAACACAAGATAGAGAATTTAATGAAATGATGGGATTTACGGAAGAAGAACTAAAAGATTTAATGTTAAAACAAAAAATAGATAAAGAAGAACAAGAAAAAATAATACCAATAATAAGAGAAAATTATGATGGATACAGATTTTCAATAAAAGGAAAAGAAAAAATGTATAATTCAAATATGTGTTTATATTTTTTAAATAGTTATACAAGATTTAAAGAAGTACCAACACAACTAATAGATATGAATATAGCAAGTGATTATAGCAAATTAGGAAAATTGTTAGATCTATGCCAAGGAGAAGAAAGAGAAAAAGTAATAGAAAAGACAGTATCAGGAGAAGGAATAGTAAGTGAAATAACACAAAAATTCAACCCAGCAATAGAATTTACAGAAAAAGATTTAGTATCAATGTTATACTATTTAGGATATTTAACAATATCAGGAGAAGAAGTGGGATACCCAATATTAAATATACCAAACAAAGTAATGAAAGAAATATATTCAGACTATTTTTACAAATATTAAAAAGAGATATAAAAGTAGATATAAACGAAAATTATGTAGAAATAGCAAGAGAAATAGCCATAGAAGGCAAAATAACAAAAGCCATAGAAATGTTAGAAAAATACTTGCAAAATTTATCAAACAGAGATTACCAAAGGTTTGATGAAAAATACGTAAAACTAATATTTTACTGTATAGCAATGAATTTAAGAATTTTTAGATTAAAATCAGAAATGGAAGTACAAAGAAAATATCCAGATATATTACTAATCCCAAAAGATCAAAGTAAAGAATATAAAGGAGTAATGATAGAATTTAAATATCTAAAAAAAGGAGAAGAATCAAAACTTAAAGAAAAGCAAGAAGAAGCTAAAAAACAAATAGAAGAATATGGAAAATTTGAGGAAATAAAAGAATTAAAAAATATATATAAATATACAGTAGTTGCAGTAAATGATAAAATATATGTAGAAAAAATAGATTAAAAAGCACATAGACTGTATTTAAGAAATCTTCTTGACTTATTAAAACATTTCCTATAAAATAAAAAAGTACAAAAAAAGGAGGAAGAATATGGAAATACAGTTAAGTGATAAAGTTATAGAAATCAAGCAAAAAGGAAAAATATCAGAAATTTTCAAAAATGAAATAGAAAAAAGTAAATATGAAGTAATAGCAGCAAAATTCAACAATGAATATGTAAATCTAGACTATGAAATAAAAGAAAGTGGAAAATTAGAGTTAATAGATATATCAACAAAAGAAGGAATGAAAGTATACAGAAGAACACTAACATATATCATAGGAAAAGCATTTGAGAAACTATATCCAGATGGAATATTAAATGCAGACTACCAATTATCAAATTCAATGTTTTATGATGTAGAAAATATGGAAGTCACAGATGAGATGATAGAAAAATTACAAAAAACAATGGAAGAAATAGTTCAAAAAGATTTACCAATAAAACAAATAGTAATGACAAGAAAAGAAGCCACAGACTTTTTTGAAGCAAATCAAACATCAAGAGGAAGACTACAATTAGACTTAAAAAACAATAATAAAATATATATGTATTATTGTGAAAACTATTTTAACTACTGTTATGGAACCTTAGGAAACAGAACAGGATGTGTAAAAAAATTTGAAGTAAAAAAATATAATGATGGAATTTTAATAAGATACCCAAGCCATAAAGCACCAAACCATATAGCAAAATTTGTCAATAACAAAAAACTTGCATGGGCAATAGAAGAATATGAAGACATTCATAGAATATTAAATGTAGAAAGAGTATACAAGCTAAATGAAGCAATAGAACAAGACAGAATTCAAGAAGTAATATTACTTGCAGAAGCATTACACGAGAAAAAAATTGCAAATATAGCAGATAATATTGCAAAAAATAAAAACATAAAAATGGTCTTAATTGCAGGACCATCATCATCTGGAAAAACAACATTTGCACAAAGGCTTGGAATACAATTAAGATTAAATAGACTAAAACCTGTAACAATATCAGTAGATAACTATTTTGTAGAAAGAAAAGACACACCAAGAGACGAAAAAGGAGAATATGATTTTGAATGTATAGAAGCAATAGATTTAGATCTATTTAATAGCCATTTAACTAAATTATTAAATGGAGAAGAAGTAGAACTTCCAGAATTTGACTTTATAGAAGGAACAAAAAGATATAATGGCAAAAAAATCAGACTTGCAGAAGATGAAATTTTAGTAATAGAAGGAATACATTGCTTAAATGACAAATTAACAAGTAAAATCCCAGCAGAACAAAAATATAAAGTATATATAAGTGCATTAACAGTATTAAATTTAGACAGATTTAATAGAATATCAACAACAGACACAAGACTTGTAAGAAGAATAGTAAGAGACTACCAATTTAGAGGATATAGTGCAAAACATACAATACGTACATGGGATAAAGTAAATGAAGGAGAAGAAAAAAATATTTTCCCATTCCAAGAAGAAGCAGACTTTATTTTCAACACATCTTTAATATATGAATTATGCGCATTAAAACCAATAGTAATGCCATTATTAGAAGAAATAACAAATAAAGATGAAGAATATGCAGAAGCACATAGATTAGTAAATATGCTAAAATATTTTGAAACAATACCTAATGAGTATGTTCCAAAAAATTCACTATTAAAAGAATTTCTTGGAGGAGGAGCATTTGACGTAAATTAAAATAAAAATATCTAAAACTAAGAGGGAATAACTATGGAGAAAAAAGTTTTTACTAAAATAGATGAAGAATTTATATGCGAAAACTGTGGCAAAAAAGTATCTAAACTTGGATATTCATGTAGAGACCATTGCCCTTATTGTTTGCATTCTAAACATGTAGATATAAATCCAGGAGATAGGCAAGAAGAATGTCATGGAGATTTAGAACCTGTTAGCTTAGAAATAGATAGCAAAAAGGGATATGTAATAATATATAGATGTAAAAAATGTGGTCAGATACGAAGAAATAAAGCAGCTAAAGATGATAATATGGATTTAATTATAAAATTGAGCAGTAAACAAATATAAAGTAAATTTAAATGCTGCCTCTGAACTAGGATATGATGGAATGGCTAAGATGAGCTAAACTGAGTTGAGTTTGGGGCTGGGTGCTTGCTTGAACAGGCGGAGTATATCATATATTTTTTATTTTAATGGCTCCATTACATAATTAAGACCCTCTATACGAAAAATCGGAACCTTTTTCTTCTGCTAAAATCATATAAATATGATTTTACAGGAACATTATTCCAATTATTTCGTGAAGAGGGTCTAAATTATTCCATGTCGCACATTAAAATAAAAAATATATGATATACTCCGCCTGTTCAAGCAAGCACCCAGCCCCAAACTCGACTCAGTTCAGCTCATCTTATCCATTCCATCACATCTTAGTTAGGGGACAGCATTTTAAATTGGCCTATTTAAATTTCCATTAGTATAAGATTTACCTTCAAATTTTTTATTTTCTAACACAGTAGTTACAATTTTATTTATTGTCTCAATTTTCTCATCCAAAATATCAATTCTAGCCACATCAATATTAAAATTTTTAGGACAAATAGAAGTAATTTTACTATTATATATAGTAGTAACAGTCTGAATATTATCAGGCATAATTCTAAACTCCATTTTATATCTATCTCTTAATGTATATATACGTTTATTTTGGCATCTTATTTTACATGTTGGATAACATTTATCGGTTTCACCAAGAGGGCAATAATTCATATTTATTAAAGGAGTTTTGCCATAAACTATAAGTTCATTTGGTAGATAATTGCTCATACATAAATCAGAAATAGTATGCTTATCAAGTTCTGGAGAAATAGTATATCTATTAACTCCTAAATCCTTTAAACTATTTATTGTAAAACTATTAAAAACATTAAAAGTATAATTTGCAATAATTTCAAGAGAAGGATGAGCTTTTTTAATATCTTCTAATAATTTAATATTACAGATATTAGAAATTACAAAACCTTTAATATGATATTTTTCTAATGCGGTTTCACTATTTGCAAGAAAAATATTTTTATAATTAGATTGTACAATTGTAGGCATATAAATATAGATATTAGAAATTGCACTTAATTGGTTAATAACATCTACATATTTTCTGTTAGAAAAATATTTTAAAGGAATATATATGTAATCAATATTTTTTAATTTAGAATAATCTAAATTTTCATTTAAAATATTTAAAAGAACTGATATTTTTTTCTCTTTTTTAATATTATTTTTATTTTGCTTATCATTTATTATATCATTCAAAGTGTTATCAATATCCATATTACAAATACGCTTTACATTTGATTTTGCATAATCTTCAACTTTTTCCAAAATTGTTCTTCTTAAATCATTTAATAAACTTAATTTAGGAATAAATAAATTATCATCTAAATCAACATTTATTTTTTTAAAATAATACATTGAATCATTAGTTTTTTGAAATTGCTTAATAATGATTTCTTTATCAATAGGTCTATTTATAGCAATATCTGGTATAAAATCAGATTCAATCTTTAATTTTAAATCTTTATACAACAATAAATTATTTGCAGAAGAAACAGAAATTTCAACAGGTTTATTAGCTTTAACTGAAATATTACAATTTAATCCAAGCTTGATATTTTCTTTTATAATACTTTCTTTAGCAGAAGTATTAAGAGATTTTGAAGAAATTTTATATATTTTACTTCCTAATTTCACATTTCCTTTAATTCTTCCAATAACAACAGTTTGACCAATCTTAGTTTGAGTTAAATTATTAAAAGATGTATCCATTATTTCAGATATTGTATAAGAATTAGTCTCATTTTCAATAGCAACTGTATCACCGATTTCAATTTTTTCATTCAATTTTATAGTAACATAACCTTTTTTATTTGAGTAATTTTGGATTTTGCCTAAAAAAAGTCCCATATTATTTGGTTTTTCTTTATATATTAAATTTCTATTTGCATTTTTATCTAAATGACCAGGTGAAGACATTCCTCTATTAAAAACTTGTAAAAGCTCTTTTTTGTCATTTTCATCAACAATATATTCTTTTTTAGATAATGCTAAATCAATGTATTTTCTATATATTCTAGTCACTATAGCTACATATTCAGGGCTTTTCATTCGACCTTCTATTTTAAAACATTTAACACCAGAATTTATAAGGTCAGGAATATATTCTAAACCACATAAATCACGAGTATTTAATAAATATCCAGAATCTATAACTTTATGGTCTTCTAATAATTCAAATGGAAGTCTACAAGGACCAGCACATTTACCTCTATTTCCAGAGCGACCGCCAAGCATACTAGAAAAAAGACATTGTCCAGAATAAGAAATACATAAAGCACCATGTATAAAAGTTTCAATCTCTAAATTAGTATTTTTACAAATATAATCAATATCATTTATTGAAAGTTCTCTAGATAAAACAACTCTTTTAAAACCAAGTTTTTGTAACTCTAAAGCACCATTTAAATTATGTACAGTCATTTGTGTACTAGCATGTATAGGTAAATCTGGAAAACTTTTTATTAGCTTTAAGGCCAAACCTAAATCCTGTACAATAATTGCATCAATACCAAGTTCATAAGCTTTTTTTGCAGTAGAAAAAGCTTGTTTAAACTCATTATCTTTAATTAAAGTATTTAAAGTAAGATGAGTTTTTACACCTCTTAATTTTGCATATTCTATAGCATTTTTTAAATTTGAATCATTAAAATTTGTAGCAAAAGCTCTAGCACTAAAATTATTAGAGCCAAAATAAACACTGTCAGCGCCATTTTGAACAGCAGCTTTTAAACAATTAAAATCACCAACTGGTGAAAGTAATTCTACCATAATACCCCTTCCTTTTGACAAATTTCTACACAAATTATAGCATAACTTAAACCTTACATCAACAAAAACAAAAATATTAGAAAAATATATTGATATATTTTTAACTTAATGTTAAACTATATTTATAATATACAAAAGAGGGGGATTAAAAATGTTTATTTTTAATATATCAAATTGGCTTACTTTATTTTTAATGCTAGCAATAACTGTACTTTTAATATTCTTAGCACAAGAAGTTAAAAAAAGTTATATAGCAGCTATACCTTTATTTGGATATTTAATACTAATTGTTATACATATTGTTCAACTTTTATCTCTAGCAACAGAATATACAGATATAAGAGCAATGTTATTTAGATGTATAGGTATAGATTTTGTATTTATTGCTATAACATTTTTTGCTTATCTATGGGTAGATGATATAGAAGTTAAAGTAAATGGCAAAAAAAGCATAGATAATAGTTTAGAATGGCTATGGAAAAAGGTATAAAAGATTGATAATATTGATAATTAAGTAGAATCTACATATTTTGCTTTAATTATCAATCTTTTTTTATTAAAATTGTTACAAGTCACTAATGTTAATTGTCTTTTTCCGTTCTGAAATTCATAAATAGGAGATAAGTCAGACTCTTCTACTTCATAAATTTTAAATATAGAATATATATATTTAACTTTATTTGATTCAATATATATTAGTTCATCATTTTTTAAACTAGATAAATTGCTAAAAAATTTTCCATTGTCATAATTATGGCCCGCAATGCATAAATTACTATCATTAGGAGGCATTTCACCATGAAATCTGCAAGGAGAAATACTAAGAGATTCATTGTCTAAACTTGAGAAAAATGGGTAAGATAAATTTATAGAGGGAATTTCTATATTGCCGAATGATGGTATTTTCTGTATCTCCAATAGGTATATCAAAAGGGTCTTTTTTTGAATATAGATGTAAGATTGTATAATTGTCTGATAAATTTTTTGAAATTTTTTCGTTTTTACTTATTTTTATGTGGTTATATGAAAATATGCTAATTGAAGAAATTATACATATTATGGAAAAAATAAATAGTAGTTTGAATTTGTTTTTTATTGTAATTTTATTTTTTAGGGTTTCGTTTTTGGTAATAGAAGTATTTCCAACTGATGAATTTGTTTTAGAATTTTTGCTTTTTAAGTTTGTTTGTAAAATTTGATTCATGATTTACACCTACTTTTAATTTATTATTTACTTTGTGGGGAATTTCAATTCGTTATTTTTTATTTTTTATTTGAAATTTTTGACTTTTTTGACTTTTTTGGTAAGTTGGAGCCTAAATTTGGGGTTCGTTGCCCGCTCCCAGAGGTATATGTAAAATTTTTTTCCATTATGAGGGTTACGCTCCGGGATTAAATACTTCTAAAAATAAAAATTGGGCCCCTCTCAAAAGGGTTTGAGATTCTCCCAATTTTTCTTTTAAGAAGTTTTAAATCCCTATACTAAACACCTCATAATGGAAAAAAATTTTACATATACCTCTTCGCACTGATAAAGTTTTATGAATTTAGGCTCTGAAATCTAGTATAAAAAATACTTGAAAAAAATGGAATTTTATGTTAATATATAGTGTGTAAAGGATGTTGATATGATGAAAGATGATAAAAAATATATACAATATTTTTTTGATGCTAGCCAATATAGACCAGAACAAGTAGTTGATTCTATAGAAAAAGAAAAAGCAGAACAGTTTCCAAAAGAAAATGTTCAAATAGAAATTAAGTTAAATGATTATGGAGTTTACGTAGCAACACTTATTTTTGAAAAAAATAAAAATTTTTCAATTTTAAATTTAACTAAAAAAATAAATGTAAAAAATCAAAAAAATAATTCAAAAAAATTAAGTAAATATGAAAAACTTGTTAGTCAATCTGGACATAGGGTGTATGGACAATATAAACAAACAAAAACATATAAACCTTACTAAAAATAATGAAGAATTAAGAAAATAAATCTAGAAAAGTCTTGACAGTTAACCATAATAAAGATAAAATAAAAGAGGAAGAAAAAAATATATAGAAAAATAAAAATAGATATATTTGATTCGAACATTGAAAATTAAATAAGAAAGAGGTGTATACGTATGATTTTAATCATAGTAGCCACTGTCTTAATCTCACTTGCAATAGGTATACTAATAGGAATGGTATACAGAAAAAAAATTGCAGAATCTAAGTTAGGAAGTGCTGAACAAGAAGCAAAAAGGCTTGTTGATTTAGCCAAAATTGAAGCTGAAAACTTGAAAAAAGAAGAAATCATTAAAGCAAAAGAAGAAATAATGAATAGCAGAAAAGAATTAGATCAAGAGATTAAAGAGAGAAGAGGCGAAGTACAAAAACAAGAAGCAAGAATGATTCAAAAAGAAGAAAGTCTAGACAGACGTTCTGATAATTTTGAAAAGAAAGAACAAGATTTAGAGAAAAGAATGCAAGATGTAGAAAAAAGAAAACAAGATGTAGAATCTCTATATGATGAACAAATTGCTAAATTGCAAGAGATTGCATCATTAACTAAGGAAGAGGCAAAAGAAAAATTACTAAAAGAAGTAGAAAAAGACATCGTTACAGAAAAAGCTACAATGATAAGAGAATCAGAACAAAAAGCTAAGGAAGAAGCTACAAAAAATGCTAAAGAGCTTTTAACTTATGCAATTCAAAAATGTGCAGCAGACCATTCTCAAGAAACTACAGTGTCTATTGTTGCTCTACCTAATGATGATATGAAAGGAAGAATCATCGGAAGAGAAGGTAGAAATATAAAAGCATTAGAAACACTAACAGGTGTTGATTTAATTATTGACGATACTCCAGAAGCAGTAGTTTTATCTGGTTTTGACCCATTAAGAAGAGAAGTTGCAAAAATAGCACTAGAAAAATTAATTGATGATGGAAGAATACATCCAGCAAAAATTGAAGAAATGGTAGAAAAAGCAAAACAAGAAGTTGAAGAAACTATTAAATCAGAAGGAGAAAGAGCAGTTCTAGAAACAGGAGTAATAGGATTACACCCAGACTTAGTCAAACTAATTGGTAAGTTGAAATACAGAACAAGTTATGGTCAAAATGTTTTAAATCATTCAATAGAAGTTTCTAATTTAGCAAGAATAATGGCAGATGAATTAGGTCTAGACCCAAAAATTGCAAGAAGAGCAGGTTTATTACATGATATAGGAAAAGCCCTAGACCATGATATGGAAGGTACACATGTTGAAATAGGAGTAGAAATATTAAAAAAATACAAAGAAAATCCTATTGTCATAAATGCAGTAGAAGCACATCATGGAGATGTAGAACCACAAAGCATGGAAGCAGTTTTAGTACAAGCAGCAGATGCTATTTCAGCATCTAGACCAGGAGCAAGAAGAGAAACTCTAGAAGCATATATCAAACGTTTACAAAACTTAGAAGAAATTGCAGATTCATTTGAAGGTGTAGAAAAGTCATTTGCAATTCAAGCAGGACGTGAAGTAAGAATTCTTGTAAAACCAGACAAAATATCAGATGATCAAATGACAATACTTGCAAGAGATGTAGCTAAGAGAGTAGAAAATGAAATGGATTATCCAGGACAAATTAAAGTAAATGTTATAAGAGAAACTAGAGTTGTAGATTATGCTAAATAACAATAATATATCAAAAAAATATCAAATACGCATCCTAAATATTAAAAAAATAATATTTAGGATGCGTATTTTTAAGAAAAGAGGGATTATATTGAAAATCATTGCAGTTGGAGATATTATAGGAACATCAGGAGTAAAAGAATTAAAAAATAGATTAAAGAAAATAAAAGAAGAAGAAAAAATAGATTTTACCATTGTGAATGGAGAAAATTCAGCAGAAGGAATGGGAATTACAGAAAAAAACTTTAAAGATATACTAGAAGCTGGTGCAGATGTAATAACAATGGGAAATCACACATGGGGAAAAAAGGACATATTTAAATTTATAGACAACCCAAAAATAATTAGACCAATAAACTATCCAGAAGGAGTAGTGGGAAGTGGATACAGAATATATAACTGTAAAAATAAAAAAATTGCAGTAATAAATGCACTAGGTAGAGTAGATATAAATATTTTAACAGAAAATCCATTTTTAATAATAAAAAAGATAGTAAAAAATATAAAAAATACTGTAGACTTAATATTTATAGATTTCCATGCAGAAGCAACAGCAGAAAAAGTTGCAATGGGAAATTATTTAGATGGAGAAGTTACAGCAGTGTTCGGAACACATACACATATTCAAACAGCAGATGAAAGAATTTTGCCAAAAGGAACAGGGTATATAACTGATATAGGAATGACAGGACCAAAAAATTCTGTAATAGGAATGGATATAGGAGCTTCATTAAAAAGATTTGAAACAGCATTACCAGAAAGATATAAAATAGCAGAAGGAGATTGTATTTTTAATGCAGTAATCTTTGAAATAGAAGATGAAACTAATAAAGTAAAAAATATAAAAAGGATTTATTTAGGAAAATAATAAAATAAATAGAAAAGAAAAATGTCGAAAAATCAACAAATTTGCGATGAAAACTTGAAAAAATTTCCAAAAAACTATTTACAAACATTTCCATATATTGTAAAATAACATCATAAAAGTTGCAACAAAAAAATAAAATTATAGGAGGCAAAAGAAAATGGAAATTTTAAAGATTTCATCAAAATCAAATCCTAATTCAGTAGCAGGAGCTATAGCTGGATTAGTAAAAGAATCAAACAAAGCAGAAATGCAAGCAATAGGAGCAGGGGCATTAAATCAAGCGGTAAAAGCAGTAGCAATAGCAAGAGGATTCGTAGCACCATCAGGGGTAGATTTAGTATGTATCCCAGCTTTTGCTGAAGTAGAAGTAGAAGGAGAAGACAGGACAGGAATAAAATTGATTGTAGAATCAAGAACATAGATATGAAAATGAACTTTAGGTAAACATAAAAAATGTTACTTAAAGTTCATTTTTAATTTATAAAAATAATAATTGACATTTTATAAATATTATGACAAAATACATAAGTAAAAGAAAAAAAGAAAAGGAGAAATAAAATGGAAAAATTAAGAGGATTTGAAGTAGCAAAAGGGTTTGAAGATAAAAATATCAATTTACCAGTCAGAAAAACAAAATTTTCAGCAGGATATGATGTAGAAGCAGCAGAAGATATTATAATACCAAGTTTTAAAAAAGAAATGGCACCAACACTTGTAAAAACAGGACTAAAGGCATATATGCAAGATGATGAAGTACTATTACTATATAATAGAAGTTCTAACCCAAAAAAGAAAGGTTTAATAATGGCAAATAGTGTAGGAGTAATAGATAAAGACTATTATGGAAATCCAGACAATGACGGACATTTTATGTTTGCATTTTATAATATAAAAGAAGAAGACATAGAAATAAAAAAAGGAGAATGCATAGGACAAGCAATTTTTCAAAAATTTTTATTAACAGACAATGATAAAGCAGAAGGAATAAGAATGAGTGGATTTGGTTCAACAGGAAGATAATAAAAAAATGAAAAAATTTTTACTTAGAGCCACAAGGGTTTTGTAAAAAATATACATAAAAAATTTGGGCAAGAGCTTTGACTTTTGCCCTTTTTTGTAGTATAATAAATATGGTTAAAAAATCCAATAAAGTTAATTCTTACCGTGATTTAACTTTATATATTTTTTGCTGAAAAAAACTGAAAGGAGTGACTTACATGTTTAATGTAGGAGACAAAATTGTATACCCAATGCACGGGGCAGGAACAATAGATGCAATCGAAGAAAAAGATATATTAGGAGAAAAGCAATCTTATTACATACTTAAAATGCCAGGAGAAGTTAAAGTAATGGTACCAACAGCAAAAGCAGAAGAAGTAGGAGTAAGAAATATCATAGATAAAGAATCAGCAGAAAAAGTAATTGGAATTTTAGAAAAAGACGAAACAGCAATGGATAAAAACTGGAACAAACGTTACAGAGACAATATGGAAAAAATGAAAAGTGGAGATATATATGAAGTTGCTGACGTAGTAAGAAATTTAAGCTTTAAACAAAAAGAAAAAGGACTATCTACAGGAGAAAAGAAAATGCTAAACAATGCTAAACAAATATTAGTAAGTGAATTAGTATTAGCAGAACATTCTACTCAAGACGAAGTAGAAAAACTTGTAGAAAATAAAATAAACACATCATTTATGACTTTCAGATCAGAAGAAGTAGTTCCAGAAAGCATGGTAAAAAAATTCATACCTTTTGAAGGAACAGGAACAGACGCAGGAACAGGAACATCTGAAAATTAGTAAAAATAAGAAAATAGAAATTACCAATAAGTAATTTCTATTTTTAGATAATTATAATAGAATCTTTTGAAATTTAAATATATAATGCACATTATTATTAACAAAAAAATAAGCGAAAAAATTTAGTAAAAAATTTCACAAAATCTATTGACAAATAACAAAGTAAATATTATAATACTAATTGTTGTAAGCAACCAGTTCAAATATGCAGATGTGGCGGAACTGGTAGACGCACAGGACTTAAAATCCTGCGGTTGAATAAACCGTGCCGGTTCGATT